>NZ_SRLV01000036.1:0-78684 GCF_006518205.1 Myxococcus sp. CA005
GTGCCCGCCTCGCCCTTGTCCGTGCGCGCCGACAACGCGTCCACCAGCAGCACGTCCTTCACCCGCAGGCTCGCCAGGTCCTGGCCGGAAATCTCCGCCGAGCCAATCTCCGCGCGAAGCCAACTGCGCACCGCCGACAGGCGGCTCGCGAAGGCCTCCAGGTCCGCCTTCCCCCGGGCCCGCCGCTGCGTGCTCTCCACCGCCGGCTCTGCCGCGTCCAGCACCGCCGCGGGCACCACCAGCCGCACCATGCCGCTGTGCGGCCCCAGCGTCGCTTGCAGGTGGACCGCCAGCATGGGGCCATCATCCCCCAGCCGCGCGGAGACCTCGTCCACGCCCCGCGCCACGCCGTCCAACCGGGGGCGCGGCACCGCCGCCTGCAGCCCCGGCACCAGCAGCTTGAGCCCCTCGAGGACGACGTAGGCCATCACGCCCTCCTCGATGTCCGTCAGCGGCCGCAGGCCCACCGTCTCACCGGCGCCGCCCAGCAGCAGGTCCACCGCCACGTGCGCCAGCGCGAGCTCCACCTCCAGCACCGCCCGGCCCTGGAGCGCCCCGGGCGCGAGCACCGCCAGGAAGGTCGGGTCGCCCAGGAAGCGCCGCAGCTCCGCCATGGGCCGCACCTGGACGGACTCCACCGTCAGGCGCACCTCCGCGTCGAACAACTCCGTGAGCCGAGCCGCCACGGCCACCGCCGTGCCGTCCGCGGGCGTCAGCCACCGCAAGCGCTCCGCGAGCAGTCCCTGGGCCCGGGAGACCTTCTCCAGGTTCCGGAAAGCGAAGGGCCGCCAGCGTTGCTCCTGGCTGGCGGGTGGCTCCTGGGATGCCGGGGACTCCTGCGGAGGCGCCTGGCGCGAAGGCCGGAGCTGGCTCAGGTCCACCAGCATCGTGCGCTCGTGGACGCCCGATCCTTCGTCCTCGGATTCGAGACTCATGCCTTCGCCTCGAAGCGGACGTCTTCAAGCCGGAGCCCACGGCCACTGAGCGCGGACCGCAGTCCCTCGCTGGCCCCCTCGAGTTGCTTGAGCACCTCGCGGTTGCTGCCGCTGAAGGTGGCCGAAATCTTCCCGTTCCGGGCGCTGACCTTGATGGACAGACCGCTGAGCACGTCGCCCCGCAGGTCGATCTGGAACTCCGCGTTGCCCGCGGCGTTCGTGCCCACGCGGACGCGGTCGACAATCTTCTGCGCAATCTCGGTGGCCAGGGCCCGCAGGCGCTCCGAGCCCGCGGTGCCCTTGGGCTTGGCCACGGGCACCGGCGCCATCAGCGCGGGGTTGAAGCGGAAGCCGGGGGCGATGGACTCCGACCCGCCGTCCTTCTTGTCCTTGCCACCACCACTGCCCTTGCCGCCGCCCGCGTCGGCATCCGCCCGGATGGCGGCGCCCCGCTCGGAGCTGACCTGCCCCAGGGAGGACTCCGCCTTGCCCAGGTCCTTCTCGCGGCTCTCGGAGGTCCGCTTCTCGTCGGTGCGCCGGGCGTCCCGGGCGTCCGACGCGCGCGAGCCGCCGCGAGCCTCCGCGGCCTGGCCCTGCGCCTGGGCTTGCGGCTGGGCCAGTTCCTTCATGGCGGGCTGCTGCTCCTGCTGCACCCGCTCACCAAACGTCTTGCCCTGCTGGGTGGCCCGCGCGAGCACGGCGCGCGCCAGACCGCCCTGTTGCTGCTGGGGCTGCGCGGGCGCCGGGCCCGGCGACGGAGGCGGCTGCTGGGACTGCTGCATCAGCCGCTGGAAGGCGGAGGCCCCCTCCTGGCGCTTCTTGGCCTGCCCCTCGGCGAGCTTCTTCTCCTGGAGGAGGCGCTCGGCCAGGCGCGCTGCTTCGCGATCGTCGTCAACTCGGCTCATGACGTCATTCCAGGGGGATGGGGAGGGCGCAGGTTACTACTTGCGCTGGCGCGCCAGGAACAAGGCGTTGCCAATCTCCTCCTGGTTCAGTTCCTCACGCTGCTGTCGCTCGTACTTCACCTGCTTCTGCCAGTTCTCTCGGTGCTTCTCGATGGCCTTCAGTTCCTTCGCCGCCTCGGCCATCTCCCGCCGGCGCTGCTCCACCAGCCGTTCGGCCACCTTGACGGCCTCCCGCTGGCGCTCCACCTCCAGCGCCACCTGCGCCTCTTCGTCCTTCAGGCGCTCCTCGAAGCGGTTCATCATGTTCATGCCGTTGATGCCGGCCCCCTTGAACATGACCTCCTTCAGGTAGGCGGCCACCTTCGCCTTGCGCTCGCGCTTGCGCTGCTCCAGGTCGTCGATGAGACGCTGGAGCTCCGCCTTCTCCTTCTCCAGCGCCTTGATGGCGGAGGAAAAGGCCTGCTCCGCCTCTTCCTTGGCCCGGGCGCGCATGTCCTGCAGGGCCTGCAACCGGTACGGGGGCATGTTGGCCCCATCCTAACCCGGAATCCCTGCCGCGCACCCCTGGCCAGCGCCTTACTCGTCGAACAGGGCGATCAGCTGCTCCACCGTCTCCTCGAACCCGGAGTTGGAGTGGGTGTCCTGCTTGAGGAAGTCGATGATGGCGTCGTACTTGTCGATGGCCTGATCCGTGCGGGGATCCGTCCCGTACTGGTAGGCCCCCAGGAGGATGAGGTCGCGCTGCTTCTCATACGTGGAGAGCAGCTCTCGGAGCCGTCCCGCCGCCTTCTTGTGGTCCTTGGAGACGATGCCGCTCATCACACGGCTGAGGCTGGCGAGCACGTCCATCGCGGGCCACTGGTTGCGCTCACCCAGGGCACGGTTGAGGATGAAGTGGCCGTCGAGAATACCGCGGACCTCGTCGGCGATGGGCTCTTCCATGTCACCGCCGGCCACGAGGCAGGTGTAGATGGCGGTGCACTTGCCCTTCTCCGAGTTGCCCGTGCGCTCCAGGATGCGCGGCAGCATGGAGAACACGCTCGGCGGGTAGCCTTGACGGGCCGGGGGCTCACCCACGGCGAGGCCAATCTCACGCTGGGCACGTGCCAGACGCGTCACCGTATCCAGCATGAAGAGCACGTTGCCGCCGCGCTCGCGGAAGTACTCGGCGATGGCGGTGGCGACATAGGCCGCGCGCAGACGCACGAGGCTGGGCTGGTCGGAGGTGGCGCACACCAGCACGGAGCGCTTCATGCCCTCCTCGCCCATGGCGTCTTCGATGAACTCACGGACTTCGCGGCCACGCTCGCCGATGAGCGCCACCACACAGAGGTCCGCTTTGGTGTTCCGGGCAATCTGCCCCATCAGCGTGGACTTGCCGACGCCGGAGCCGGCGAAGAGGCCCACGCGCTGACCCTCTCCCACCGTGAGCAGCCCATCGATGCAGCGCACGCCCAGGGGAAGTGGCCGCTCGATGCGCTGGCGGGTGAAGGGGTCCGGGCAGTCGCGGTCCACGGACCAGTCGATGAGGCCCTCCTCCGGCAACGGGTGGCCGTCCATGGGCTCGCCGATTCCGTTGAGCACACGGCCCAGCAGCGCCTCTCCGCACTTGATGCTCAGCGGCTTGCCGGTGGGGATGACCTCGCTGTCCGGACCGATGCCGTGCAGCTCGCCCAGGGGCATGAGCATCACCTCATCCCCCTGGAAGCCCACCACCTCCGCCTTCACCGCGCCGCGGTTGCGGCTCTTGATGAGCACCAGCTCGCCCACGCGGACGTTGGGCACGCTGGCCTTGATGATGAGGCCCGTCAGCTCCGTGACGCGGCCGCGCACGCGCACGACCTGCGCTTCCTTGATGAGGTCGAAGTACCGCGAGAGGTCAATGGCCATGGGCGAGTCCCTTGACGCTCCGGCTCAAGCCGGCCCTTCCTTACGCGCGGTGTCCGGCAACAGGATGTTCTGGAGCATCTCCAACTGCGTGGGAAGCTGTGCGTCCACCGTGCCGAACTCCGTCTGGACGATGCAGCCCACGGGGGCCACCTCGGGGTCCTCCTTGATGGCCAGATCCACCGCGCGGCCGATGAGTTCCATCAGGACCGGCTTCTTCGCGCGGAGCACGGCGGCCGTCTTCGGGTGGACCCGCAGAATCATGGAGCGGGCGCTGCGCAGGTTCTCGATGGCAGCGGCGCACAGCTCCACCATCAGCTCCGGGTCCTTCTCCAGGCTCCGGCCGATGATCTTCTCCGCCACCTTGAGCGACAGCGCGATGACGTCCTGCTCGTGGCCGGTCAGCACCTCCCCCGCCTGCATCTTCGCGCGAAGGATGATTTCGGTGGCCTGCGCCAGGCCTTCTTGGCGGCCCTGCTCACGCGTCTTGGCGAGGAGGTCCTCGCGCTCGCGCTGCGCCTCCGCGAGGATGCGCTCCTTCTCGCGCTGCGCCTCCTCCAGGATGGCCGACGCGCCCTGTCGGGCCTCGAAGACCTCGGCGTTCATCACTCCCGCGCGGGGAGGCCGCAGCACGGGACGCTCGGGCGCGTGCGCCGGCTCCGCCGTCCCATCACCTCGAATCACCTTTCCGATCGCCATGGGCCGCTCCTTGCGAGCCGGATGCTAGCGCGTTCCGCCCTTGGTTCCACGTCCCCCTGCACCCGGAGGCACAGGACGGTCGGTACCCGACGGAGAGCGGGGACGACGCTGGACGGACGTGCCCTCCCCCCGGGGCTTGGGCATGGGCGCCAGGGCCGGCGAGGTGATGGCCCGCCCCACCAGCACCCGGGGGGGACGCTCCGGCTCCGGCTCCGCCTCGGGGGGCTTGGCCCGGCCGCCTCCCTGGCCTCCCTGGGTACCGGATGCGCGCGAGCGGAACACCCGGGAGACCTCTGAGACCTCCCGCTCCGGTTCCGCGGCCCCGAACTTCATCCGAGCGGCCCGGGGAGGCTCCTCCGCCGGACGCTGCTGCCCCCGGGACGCGACGCGGGAGCGCTCATCCGCTGGGCGCGCCTGGACGCGGGAGCCTTCGGCCACCCGGGAACGCTCATCTGGGGCTCCGGATTGGACGCGGGAGCCTTCGGCCACGCGTGAGCGCTCGTCTGGAACGTTGGCATGGACGCGCGAGCCCTCCGCCACACGGGAACGCTCATCCGCAGGTCGGGCGTGGACCCGCGAGCCCTCGGCCACGCGTGAGCGCTCGTCCTGCGCGCCAGCCTGAACCCGCGAGCGCTCGCCCTGGCCTCCAGCCTGAACCCGCGAGCCCTCTGCCACACGGGAACGCTCGTCGGGCGGACGCGAATGCACCCGGGAACCCTCGGCGACCCGCGCGCGGTCCCGCTCTGACAGCGTGTCGGGGTCCTGGGGGCGAGGCCGTGCGCCGCGCTGCCCCAGCCGAGAAGGCGGCGGACCGATGCGCGCGCCCTCTGGATCCGCGCGAGGCGGACGCGTATCGGGCCCCTCACCCTCACGGCGAGCCCCCGCGCCGCCCTCGTTCGCGGGCTCACGCCGGGCCGGCATCCGCTGCACCGCGGAGCCATCCTGTCGCTTCGCGGGCGTGGCCACGCGGGACGGCTCACGCGAGGACAACACACCCGCGTTTCGCGCCGCTCGCTCCGCCATGAAGTCCCGCCGGGCCGGTGCTCCCGCGCCCTGGCGAGCCGCACCCGGGGCCTGCCCCCGCGCCGGCGGTCGTGTCGGTACATCCCGGCCAGCAGCTGCCGCCTTGGCAGGTGCCGCCCCAGCAGCAGGTGCAGCCTTGGCAGGTGCCGCCCCAGCAGGCGCAGCCCCACCGGGCGCCGCCGCCTTGGCCGCGGGTGGCGCCGCCGCGGCAGCCGCCTTCCGGGCTCCCGGAGGCGGAGGAAGAACGGCGGACTGACGCGGAGGCGGCGGTGTCGCCAGGCGAACCGGCCGCTCAATGAGGCCACGCGTGGCCAGCCGCTCCAGGTCCATCACGATGTCGGTCCGGCCGCCATCGCCTCGCGCGGTGGGACGCACGCGCTCCTCGCGCACCCACTTCGCCAGCAGGCTTCCGAACTCACCGCGGTACTTCTCCAGCATGCGCGCGGCGAACTCCGGAGACTGCGCCACGCATGCGCGCGCCAGCCGCTGAGCCCCCGCGCTGCGCAGCGCCACCGAGGGCCGCGTCAGGCCCTCGTGCGGCTCCAACTGCGCCCGGGCATCCTCCTCCGGCAGCTTGCGCGGAGCGTTGGCGGCCACGGCCTTGGTGGCCAGCAGCTTCAAGTCCGGCGGCAGTTGCTCCAGCATGGCCTCGCGCTCCGCGTCCGGAAGGCCCGCCAGCGCCGGCCCCAGCACCCGCGCGCCCAACCGGTCGCACATGGTGAGCAGCTCCCGTTGCTGAAGCTGAAGCACGTCCGCGAACTTGAAGCCCGCGGCCTGCTGCCCAGCGACCTCGCGCGCGAGCAGTTCCTCCAGCTTCCACCGGACGATGTCCAGGACCTGCGGGCGCACTTCGCGGGTCAGCTTCACGCGCGAGGGCGGCAGATGCGCGCGCACCGCCTCCGCCAGCGTGCCCGGCAGCGCGCGCAGCACCACTTCCACCAACGCGCCCCGCTCACGTTGCAGCAGCGCAGCCAACCGCTCCGGTTCGGCGCTCCAGAGCTGACCACGGCGGTCCTTCACCAGCCGCTTGATTTCCTGCACCAGCGCGGGGATGCGCTTCTCGCGCGGAACCTGAAGCAGCTCCTGCGCGCGATGACGCAGAAGCGCCCCCTCCTCTTCGGGAAGGTGCTCCAAGGCGCCGAGGCTCTCCTGGCCGCAGAACGTCACGGCCGTCAGGAGCAGCATGCTCTGGCGCTTGTTGAGCGAGGTGAAGAACGAGTCCAAACGTCACCTCGCGGGCCCCACGGACGCCCGCTGGGAGAAGGAGGGAAGCCCCACCGTGAGGGGCGGTGACGTCAAGCCTCGGGAGGACGACCGCGGGTACGCGCTCCAGCGCGCGTGGCAGGGGCGCTGCTGGAGCCGCCGCGCATGAAGGTCCACATCGTCAGGCCCAGCATCGCCAGCACCAGCACGAAGGCGCCCGCGAACATCACCTTGAACTGGCTGGCGCTGGCCGCCGTCATGCGCAGCCCCAGCACGTCCTGCAGGCGGCTCTCCGCGTCCGTCTCCGCCGACGGCGGCAGGGCCTGCGTCATCAGCACCGTCACCGCGCTGGCCTTCAGCTCCGGCACCGCGGTGGCCGCGAACTGCTGCACCACGGCGGTGTCGATGGGCGGCTTGCCCCCCTCGCCCGGGCGGTACTTGATGAACACCGACGCGGACGGCATCGGCTTGTTCTCCGGCTGCGTGAGGTCATTGTTCTCCGGAATCATCACGATGGCGCGCGCTTCCAGCACGCCGTCGATCTGATTCAGCGCATTGGAGACCTCGCCGCCCATCGCCTTGAGGAGCATGGCGCGCTCCTCCGTCGCGGTGGGCACCATGCTGCCCTTGGCGAAATGGGCCAGGCCCTTCTCCACCGGCCGCGGCAGCGAATTGAGCTTGAGCAGCTCCGCCGCCTGCGCGGCATCCGCCTTGGGCACGGTGATCATGAACCGCACCTCGTTGCCGCCTTCTTCCTTTTCCTTCTTGGCGTTGATGCCGTTCTTGCTGAGCAGGACGTAGATTTCGTTGGCGTCCGCTTCGCTCAGCGCGTGCTGGAGTTCAATGTGGCAGCCCGTCAGGAAGAGAAGGGCGAGAAGCGAGGCGGCAAACGCGTGCGGTCGGCGAATCATGGGCGGGTCGGAGCTTACTAGGCCCCCGGAAAACGCGGAAGGGCGCCCCCTCCCGCTCGTAGAGGGAGGGACCGCCCTTCTTGAGGCCGCGCCGCCGGGAAACCGGGGTTGGGCCTACACCTGGGTCTTGACGACGTCCTTCAGGCCGGTGGTCGCCTTCTCCACGACCTTGCTCGTCAGGTCCAGCTGCTGCGTGTACTGGTACATGGAGGCCTGGAGCGACAGCAGCTCCGCGTTGGAGAACGCCTTGCCGCTGGAGGCCTGCTTGATGATGTGCTCCAGGTTGACCTGGCCCTTCTCCAGGTCACCGACGATCTGCGTCATCATGTCGCCCGCCTTGGACGACTTGGACGCCTCGGCCTTGGCCGTCACCGGCTCCGCCGCCTTGGTCGTCACCGACTCCTGGGCGCCGTGCACCTTGTTGAGGGCGGCCTTCTCCGTCTTGTTGACGGTCTCCACCTGACGCACGGCATCCGTGCGCTGGGTGGCCTGCGCCGCCTGGGCCTTGTTCACCTGCTGGGCGGCGTCCACCTGACCGGCGCCCTGCGCCTTGTCAGCGAGAACTCCGTCGAACTTCGACGCGCCCTGCTTGTTCGTCTGCTGAGCGCCCTGATCCTGCAGCTTCTGCTGCGCGACCTGCGCCGCGGAGACTCCGGCCATCGGACCCGCCATGTGAGACCCTCCTTGCATCCATCGGAGAAGGAGGGAGCTCCTCCTCCTCATTCAAGAGTTCCTTGAGCCGGTCGATTGCCCGCGCATGCAGCCGCGAAGCCCAGCTCTTCGACTGCCCTATCTCCGCTCCCGCTTCCTCCAGCGTCCTGCCCTGGAAGTAGTACCCCATCAGGAGCTTTCGCTCCTTCTCCGGGAGCTTCTCGATCGCCGCCCGCACCCGCGTCTTCAGCTGCTCCTGCTCCATCCGGATGTCGACGGGGAGCGACTCGTCGGTGTAACCCGCCGTGTCCGCGCCTTCGATGCTGGTGGCGAAAACCATCGCCAGCCCCGTCACCGCATCCGAGATGTCATTCACATCATCGTCGAATGAGCTGCCGCGGTTGCCTGCTCCGGCCTCACGATCCGAAAGATTTCCCAGATACGCCGCCGCCCGCTCTCCCACATAGGCGTTGCGGGCATCGGAACCCCGCAGCACGCCCATCTTCCGAAGCCCGTCGAAGATGGCGCCCTTGATGCGGTAGTGCGCGAAGGTGAGGAAGTTGGCCCCGACCTTCGGGTCGAACCGCTCGGCGGCCTCCAGAAGGCCTATCTGGCCGTAGGCCAGCAGCTCATCCAGCTCCAGCTGGGCGTTGAACTGCTTGCGCACGGTCGCCGCCAGCGACCGGACGTAGGGGCCGTACTTCTCGAGGATGACCTGCCTGTCGTCGCCCAGAGCCAAGCGCCGCTCACTCGGCCTTAGACCACAGCCGCTCGAGGACCTGATTCAGCCGCGGATCATCCTGGAGCGCGTCTGCAATCTTGGTGGTGAGGGAGGAAGACTTCATGCGGAGCTTCTCCTTCAGGACTTCGGCGACCAGGGCCTGCGTCGCCTCTTCCTTGCTCTTGAAGCCCCCGTTCTTCAGCTTCCGGGCAATGGCCACCGCCTGGGAGGCCACTGGATCCGCGGCCTGGGGGCCCTGGACATTGCTGGAGCCTACCAGACCCGAGGGCCCGACAAGAGACTCCGTCCGGTCCACCCGGCCACCAAAGCTGGCGCCACCCGCCGGAGCCGCGCCGGCAGGGCCCTTCGCGCCACCCGCGCGGCCCTTCCCACCGCCTCGTCCGACACCTCCGACAGCCATCGCCGTGACCTCCGTCCTACGTCTTCGCCGGAGGCAGGACTCCCGCCTCCTTGGCCTGGATGAGGGACTGCGCCAGGCGGGCACCGTCCCCGTCCGGATCCAGGTCCATGGCGGCCTTCAGCTCCTTGAGCGCCTCGGGAACCTTCCCCATGAACAGCAGCGCTTCGCCCGCATGCGCCCGAGGGAGCCCGGACTGCGGGGCCAGGCGCTGCGCGACGCGGTAGGCCTGCAGGGCCTTGTCATGACGGCCCTGCGAGAACTCCACGGCGCCCAGCGCCAGCTGGGGTACCTCGCTCCGGGGCATCAGCGCGGCCGCCCCGGAGAAGATCTCCTTCGCCTTGTCGAAGTGGCCCATGTCGAGCCACAGGTAACCGGCCTCCAGCAGGACTCTGGCCTGCTGGCGTCCGAGCGGGACGAGGCTGTTCGAAATCTCCGAGGTGTCCGCCATTGACGCTCCCTTGGGCGACAACGCCCGCAGTTAGCGGACGTTGCTGATGGAGTTCTTGATCGTATCGTTCCGCGACTTCATCACGTTCGAGATCGCGGTGAAAGTCTGCGATTCCTGCTGAATGGCGGCCTGCAGGTTCAGGAGCTTGGAGTTCTCCTCGGCCATCTTGTTCAGCGAGAAGTTGCCGTTGACGGTGTCCGTGGTGCTGCCGCTGCCCTGCGCACCCAGACCCAGCGGCGAGCCGGAGCCAGCCACCGCGCCACCCAGACCGCCCGCGACGACACCGCCGCCGGCCGGCGCCACCGCGCCGCCCAGGTTGCCCGCCACCGCGGTGTTCATCACGCCCGCGTACGGCGCGCCCATGCCCGAGCCACCCGTCGAGGAGAACGTGTGCATCGAGGAGACGGCGGCGGAGACGATCTGCCCGCCGGGGACCATGCCCGCCATCGCGCCCACACCCGTGCCCACGGCGCTGGCGGCGCTGTTGAGACCATTGTGAAGCCGCGCGCCGAAACCGGTGTCCGGCGTCTGCCGCGCCGTCGTGACGTTGGTCGAGAGACGAACGTTCGGGCCCATCATGTTGTCGATCTTCGCCATTGCTTCCTCCAGGCGCTGCTTTCAGCGGAAAGGTCAGAGATCATCGATGCTCAGGATGCTCTCACTTGCATTATCGGCGGGGGGCCTCGCCGGTTGCCTAACCCCGGAAAAAAAGAGTCTCCCGGGGAAAAACCACCGTCATTTCCGACCCTTGCCACCCTTCGATTCGGCGATCAGCCGCTCGCGGGTCTCCACCAGCATCTCCAGCAGCTCCTCCGCGCGGCCAATGGCGGCCTGGGCCTTCTTGCCCTGCTCCACCTTGGGGCCCTTGAGTTCGGTGAGGCCCGTCTTCACCCCATCGAAGAAGCCACGGACCTCTTCCACGGAGGCCGCCTCGAGCAGTGACTCGATGGCGGGAAACGAGGGCGCGGGGAGGTCCTGCGCGGTCTGGGACGGCTTGGCGGTCGGGGGCATTGCGGAGACGGTCTCCTGTCGGGCCACCGGCCGGGCTGGCCAGTGGGCGCTGGGCCCCCGACGGTAAGGGAAAAGCCCCGCTTCCTACAAGGCGCTCCCCTCTTCCCCGGATGCGCGCGGCCCCCGAACCACCGGCCGGAGAGCGAACGGCCATTCCAGCAGGGGGGTGAGCAAGCCCTGTCCGGTTCCACGCGCGCACCTAGCTTCTCTCCAACGGGGGACGTCGCGTCGCCGCCCCCGCCCACTCACAACAACCACAGGAGAACCTCCATGAAGAAGCTCGTTGGCGTCTTCGCCACCATCGCCATGCTCGGAACGGGTACCGCCCTGGCCAACAACGACGGGAACAAGCCGAAGGACTCCTCGGCGGCCCAGGGTGGCTCGGGCCAGGTGGGGCAGAGCGAAATCCAGCAGGACACCACCATCGGACGCGGGACGACCACCACGCCCACTGCGCCGGGCCAGGGCGGCTCCGGCACCATGGGCCAGAAGGCCCCCATGGGCCAGAAGGAGCTCAACGGCCGCGTGGTGAAGGCGGAGAGCGACAAGATCTTCGTCGACATGCATGGCGCGGTGGTCCCCCTGGAGGTCGACCGCAGCACCCGATTCAGCGACCCGACCCTGAAGAAGGCCAAGGACCTGCGCCCCGGCCAGGAGATTCGCGCCAGCTACGAGGTGAAGGAGACCAAGAACGTCGCCAAGAGCATCTCCCTCTCGGGGACGGGTGGCGCGGGTGACCCGACGCTGACGCCGGACTCGTCCATCAACCAGGACAACAACAAGGGCGGCTCCGGCATGGAGCAGCACGAGGGCACCGGTGGCGCGGGCGACAGCAGCACCATGAACCCGGACACGGGCTCCAATACCTCGCCCGACACGTACTGATGACACACCCTTGGGCATGTCAGACCTGCACCCCATGAAGGGGATTTCGGGGCCCGCAGCCGCGAGTCGGCTGTGGGCCCCGCGCCATGGGACGTGCGCATGGAGGATTCGCCTCACCCTCCACTCCGTACAGTTCATTCAGTATTGACTGAACGAAACCCCGCCGCCTAAAAGCCTGCCCGTCACCCCGGCTGCCGTGCGCTCCGCACCGCGACGCCCAGCCGGCGAGGCGTGGAGACAGGCATGGTGGAACTGGAAGCCGCCGAACGTCGCTTCATCGAATCGATGGGGCTGTACTTCGAGCGGCGGGGGGGCACGCGCATCGGCGGGCGCATCTACGCGCTGTTGATGCTTGCGGGCAAACCCCTGTCGAACAAGCGCATCGCCATGCTGCTCAACGTGAGCGCGGCGTCGGTGTCCACCAACCTGCGAGCCTGCACGGACATGGGCCTGGTGGAACCCGCCAGCGTTCCGGGGGACCGGCAGCACTACTACGTCATCCATTCACAGGGCTGGGAAGGCAAGCTGCGCGTCGCCGAGGAGTCCCTGAGCGCCTTCGGCCGCCTCTGCTCCGAGGCCCTCGCGGTTCCGCGTCTCGCAGGAAATCGCAGCTTGCGAGAGGCTTCTGCTTTCTGTGATTTCTACAAGGCTGAGCTCACAGGCATCGCCGAGCGGTGGCGCGCAGCGAATGCCCCCCGTCCGCCACGCCCCGTCAAGACTTCGAAAGGACGTACCGCATGAATCCCACCGCTTCGCAGTCCTCCATCGTCTCCATCACGAACGTGACCAAGGACTACACCCTGGGGAAGGTGGTGGTCCCGGCGCTCCGGGGCGTGGACCTGGAGGTCCATGCCGGTGAGTTCATCTCCATCGCCGGACCCTCCGGCAGCGGCAAGACGACGCTGCTCAACCTCATCGGGTGCGTGGACACCGCCACCGGAGGTGTGGTCCGGGTGGCCGGGCAGGACACCAAGCAGCTCACGGAGCGCCAGCTCACGAACCTGCGCCTCAACACCATTGGCTTCATCTTCCAGAGCTTCAACCTGGTGCAGGTGCTCAGCGTCTTCCAGAACGTGGAGTTTCCGCTGCTCCTCCAGCGAAAGCTGGACAAGGCCCAGCGCCGTGAGCGGGTGATGCAACTCTTGGAGCAGGTGGGCCTGGCAAGCCACGCCAAGCACCGGCCCAACGAGCTGTCCGGAGGCCAGCGCCAGCGCGTGGCCGTGGCGCGCGCGCTCGTTACGCGGCCCCAGTTGGTGCTCGCGGACGAGCCCACGGCCAACCTGGACTCGGTGACGGGCCAGAACATCATCGACCTGATGAAGGAACTCAACCAGAAGGAGGGCACCACCTTCATCTTCTCCACTCACGACGCGAAGGTGATGAGCCACGCCAACGCGGTGGTGCGGCTGGCGGACGGCAAGTTCCTGGACCGCATCAGCGCCGCCGAGGCCAGCCGCGCCATGGCCTCTGGAGGCCACTGACCATGGGACAACTCCGTTTGCTGCTGCAGGTAGCCTTCCGCAACCTGTTCTCCAGCAAGATCAACCTGCTCATCGGCGGCATCATCTTCTTCGGCACCCTGCTCGTGGTGGTGGGCGGAGCGCTGATGGACAGCATGGACAGCGCGATGAGCCGCAGCATCATCGGCAGCGTCGCGGGCCACATCCAGGTCTACTCGGATGACTCCAAGGACCCGCTGGCCCTCTACGGCAGCATGAGCGGCGAGCCGGACCTGGCCGCGCTGGACGACTTCAGCCAACTCCGGCCCTTCCTGGAGAAGCACCCCAACGTGAAGACGGTGGTGCCCCTGGGCACCAGCGGCGCCATCGTCACCTCCGGCAACACGGTGGACCTGACGCTGTCGAACCTGCGCGCGCTCTACAAGAAGCGCGACGAGGCCGGTGAGACGCCCGAGCTGCGGGAGAGCATCGACAGCGTCAAGGGGCACGTGCGGCAGATGGTCGACCTGATGGCCGACCAGACGGCCAAGAGCGAGCAGGAGCTGGGCGGCGCCCAGAAGGACCCCGCGGAGGTGGAAGCACTCGCCCGGGCGCGCACGGACGCGTTCTGGGACGCCTTCGAGGAGGCCCCGTACACCGCGCTGGAGCTGTTGGAGAACCGCATCGCCCCACAGATTCCGGACGGGGACATGCTGGAGCTGCGCTACGCCGGCACGGACCTGGACGCGTTCCAGCGCACCTTCGACCGCATGGAGATCGTGGACGGACAGCCGGTGCCCACCGGGCAGCGAGGCATGCTGCTGTCCAAGTTCTTCTACGAAGAGTTCCTCAAGATGAAGTCGGCGCTCCGGCTGGACCACATCAAGCAGGAGCGGGACCTCAACCAGAAGGCCATCGCCACCGACCCGGACCTGCAGCGCTGGGTGAAGGAGAACCAGACGCAGACGCGGGAAATCATCTTCCAGTTGGACCCCGTCAAGACGCGGAAGATGGTGGAGCGGCTGCAGAAGCTGCTGGGCAGCCAGGAGCCCGCGCTGGACAAGCTGCTGACGCAGTTCTTCACCACCGACGACGCCAACTTCGACACCCGCTACGCCCAGTTCTACTCGGAGCTGGCACCGCTGCTGGAGCTCTACCGGCTGCGCATGGGGGACGTGCTCACCATCACCGCCTTCACGCGCACCGGCTACATGCAGAGCGTCAACGTGAAGGTCTACGGCACCTACCAGTTCAAGGGCCTGGAGAAGTCCGCCATGGCCGGCGCGCTGAGCCTGATGGACCTGATGTCGTTCCGGGACCTGTACGGGTACCTCACCGCGGACAAGAAGGCGGAGCTGGCGGAAATCCAGAAGCAGAGCGGCCTGGAAGCCCTCAGCCGGGACGAGGCCGAGGAGGCCCTCTTCGGTGAGGCCAGCGACAACGAGTTGGTGGCCGAGGCCACGTCCAGCGACGTGGACGACCAGGCCGCCTTCACCGGAGACCAGGGGGCGCTCACGCGTGAGAACCTGCTCCAGCGCGTCTACACCCAGCAGGAAATCGAGCAAGGCGTGGCCCTGAGCGCGGCGGTGATGCTCAAGGACCCGGAGCTGCTGGAACAGACGATGGTGGAGCTGCGGCAGGCGGCGAAGGATGCGGGCCTGAAGCTGCGCGTGGTGTCCTGGCAGGAGGCGGCGGGCATCATCGGGCAGTTCGTGCTGCTCGGGAAGCTGGTGCTCTACTTCGCCGTCTTCATCATCTTCGTGGTGGCACTGGTCATCATCAACAACGCCATGATGATGGCCACCATGCAGCGCGTGCGCGAGGTGGGAACGATGCGGGCCATTGGCGCGCAGCGCTCCTTCATCCTGGGCATGGTGCTGGTGGAGACGCTGGTGCTGGGGCTCGTGTTCGGCTCGGCCGGCTCACTGGTGGGCAGCGGCATCATGGCCCTGCTCAACAGCGCTGGCATCCCCGCGGGCAACGAAGCGCTCTACTTCTTCTTCTCCGGCCCCCGGCTGTTCCCCACGCTGAGCGCCAGCAACCTGGTGGCGGCGTTCGTGATCGTCCTGGGCGTCTCCGCCATCTCCACCCTCTATCCCGCGTTCCTCGCGACCCGGGTCTCGCCCCTCCAGGCGATGCAGACGGACGAGTGAGAACATGCTCCAGCTCTTCCTCATCGCATTCCGCAACCTCGGCACCCACCGCAGGCGCACCCTGCTGCTGGGCGGCGCCATCGCCAGCGTCACCGCGCTGCTCGTCATCCTCATGGGCCTGTCCACGGGCATGAAGGAGTCGATGCTCCGCTCCGCCACCACGCTGTCCACCGGCCACGTCAACGTGGCCGGGTTCTACAAGGTGACGGCGGGCCAGGCGGCGCCGGTCGTCACCGGCTATCCGGCCATCCTGGAGCAGATCCGCAAGGACGTGCCGGAGCTGGACTTCGCCGTCCAGCGCGGCCGGGGCTGGCTCAAGGTCGTCAGTGAGACGTCCTCCATTCAGGTGGGCGTGGGCGGCATCGACATCCAGTCCGAGCCCGGCCTCCGTCAGGTGCTGCAGATTCGCGCGGGCTCGCTGGACGGCCTGGCCGAGTCCGGCACGGTGCTGCTCTTCGAGAAGCAGGCGAAGAAGCTCAACGTCCAGGTGGGCGAGTCCGTAACGCTGGCCGCCCAGACGCTGCGAGGCGCCAGCAACACGGTGGACGCGCGCGTGGTGGCCATCGCGGCCGACATGGGCATGCTGAGCGACTTCGGCATCTTCGTGCCGTCGGACACGCTGCGCTCGCTGTACCAGTTCAAGAGCGACACCGCGGGCGCGCTGCTGCTCTACCTGAAGGACATCCAGCATGTGCCAGCGGTGCAGGCGCGGCTGCGCCAGACGCTGACGGACGCGGGCCACACGGTGATGGACCACGACCCGCGCGCGTTCTTCATGAAGTTCGAGACCGTCAACCGTGAGGCCTGGACGGGTCAGCGGCTGGACATCACGAACTGGGAGGACGAAATCTCCTTCATCACCTGGACGCTCACCGCGCTCAACAGCCTCACCGGTGTGCTCATCTTCGTGCTGATGGTCATCATCGGCGTGGGCATCATGAACACGCTGTGGATCGCCATCCGGGAGCGCACCCGGGAGATTGGCACCCTGCGCGCCATTGGCATGCAGCGCACCCGCGTGCTGCTGATGTTCGTGTTCGAGGCGCTCCTGCTGGGCATGCTGGGCACGCTGGCGGGCGCCAGCACCGGGTTGGTGCTGTGCCTGGCCGTCAATGCCATGGCCGTGCATGTCCCGGAGGTGGTGGCGGTCTTCATCATGTCGGACACCTTGAATCTGGCCGTGCACCCCTCGTCCATCCTGGGTGCCATGGCCTTCATCACCGCGTGCACCACCGCCATCTCGCTCATTCCCTCCTTCCTCGCCGCGCGGCTCAAGCCGGTGACGGCGATGCACCACATCGGGTGACCCTATGAGCCTCAAGAACATGCTGTCCGCCGCGGCGCTGGCCGTGGCGCTGCTGTCCGCCCCGGCCGCCCTGGCCCTGGAGCAGGCCGAGCAGGTGAAGCTCCTGGCCACCATCGACGACCGCCAGCGAAACGGCGGCGACTACAAGGCGATGGTGTACCTGGAGCAGAAGGAGAAGGGGAAGGCGGACCTCGTCTACGAGCTGGTCGTCTACCGCCGCGACGAGGACGACAAGCTGATGATGCTGTTCACCAAGCCCAAGACGGAGGCGGGCAAGGGCTATCTGCGCCTGGACAAGAACCTCTGGAACTACGACCCCAACGTGGGCCGCTGGGAGCGCCGCACCGAGCGCGAGCGCATCGCGGGTACCGACAGCCGCCGCGCGGACTTCGACGAGTCGCGGCTGGCCGAGGAGTATGACCCGTCCTACGAGGGCGAGGCGAAGCTGGGCAAGTACACGGCCCACTTGATGACGCTGAAGGTCAAGCCCGGCGTGGACGTGGCCTACCCCGTCCTCAAGGTCTGGGTGGACAAGGCCTCCGGCAACATCCTCAAGCAGGAGGAATACGCCCTGTCCGGCCGGAAGATGCGCACGGCGCTCTACCCCCGCTGGAAGAAGATGTTCAGCGAGTCCAAGAAGGACGACGTCTGGATTCCGGAGGAGATGCGCATCTACGACGAAATCGAGAAGGGGAACTCCACCACCATCCTCGTCAAGACAGTGGACCTGCGTCCGCTGGAAGCCAACCTCTTCACCAAGGCGTGGCTCGAGAGCAAGAGCCGATGACCCCGCGCACGCTCACCCTGGCCGCGGCGCTGTCCGCGGCCCTCACCGGTACGCCCACGTGGGCCCAGTCCGAGGAGCGGCCCGACGAGGACGCGCTCTTCGGAGGCGGGCAGGAGAAGACGCCCGCGGAGGCACCCGCGGGCGAGGAATCGGGCCGGCCTGACGAGGATGCGCTCTTCGGCGGTGACGGCTCGGAGCCGACGGTGGACGTGGCCCCTGGCACCACCGGGGGCGCCACGGAGCGGCAGCCGCCGCTGACCGCGCCTGACGAAAACCGGGACGCGGACGTGTTGAACGGCCCTGCGACCCGGAGCGCCTTCGACACCGAGGACGTGGTGGACGATCCGCTGAAGATTGGCGGTCAGTTCTACCTGCGCGGCTTCATGGCGGGTAGCGAGAACACCTCGCTCCGCCAGACGTCCTTCTCCGCCCCCACGCTGGTGGACGGCTACCTCGACGCGCGCCCGTCCGACCGGATCCGTGGCTTCGTCGTGGGACGCTTGAACTACGACCCCGCCATTCCGCCCCGGACCACGGCGGACGCCCCGGCGAACCCGCGCGTGCTGCTGGACCAGGCGTGGCTGCGCTTCGACCTGGAGCGCACGGTGTTCTTCACCGTGGGCAAGCAGCACGTGAAGTGGGGCACCGGGCAGATCTGGAACCCCACGGACTTCCTGTCGCCCCAGCGTAGAGACCCGCTGGCCTTCGTGGACCTGCGCACGGGCGTGTCCATGTTGAAGGTGCACGTGCCCTGGGAGTCCAAGGGCTGGAACGTGTACGGCATCCTCGTCATGGATGACCTGGGCACGGACGTGGGCGCCATCACCGACCCGAGCGGAAGTCCCACGTCCCAGGCCGGCGGCAGTGACCCGGTCAACCGGCTGGGCCGCCTGGGCGGCGCGCTGCGCGCGGAAGTCCTGCTGGGGCCCGCGGAGCTGGGCGCCAGCGCGGTGGCGCAGAATGGACGCAAGCCCCGCTTCGGGCTCGACGTGTCCTCGCCGCTGGGGCCGCTGGACGTCTACGCCGAGGTTGCGCTGAAGGAAGGCACGGACCGGCCGCTGTACCGCATTCCGGAAGGGACGACGCTCGAGGACATCGCGCAGAACGGCGTCCAGGTGGAAGCCTACATTCCCTCGCGGCTCACGCCGCAGATGACGGCGGGCGCGACCTACAGCTTCCCGTATGGGGAGAACGACCTGGCCGTGCTGGGCGTGGAGTACTTCTTCAACTCCACGGGCTACACCGGCTCGTTCGGGTATCCGTACCTGCTGCTGAAGGGCGCCTTCAACCCGCTCTACCTGGGACGGCATTACGGCGCCGCGTACCTCTTCCTGGACCGGCCTGGTCCATTGGAGCGGACGTCCTTCAACCTGTTCACGCTGGGCAACCTGTCGGACCGCTCGTTCACCACGCGGCTCAACGTGATGCACCGGGCGCTCACGTATCTCACGGTGGAGGCGTACGGCTCGGTGAACTACGGACGGCGCGGCGGTGAGTTCCGGCTCGCCGTTGATGTGCCGGAGGGGCTCGTCGTGGATGGGCAGCCGATTCCGGCCTTCTCCATACCCGCGCCAACGTTCCAACTGGGAGCGGGGCTCCGCATCAGCCTCTGAGTCCGGCGACGCGTCCTGAGGTGCCCGAGGGCCGTGCTCCCCTGCTTCCGGGAGCGCGGCCCTGGGTGTTTTCAGGGCGCGAGCAGGCAGTTTCGGGGATGCCCGCCCTGCGAGCAGCCAGCCGGGCGCCGTACAGGCAGTTGGGGTGTCCGAGGGCGGACGGATGGACAGATTTCCGCCATGCGCCTCTGGATTGCCATCGCTGCAGGGTGGGGCCTCGGCCAGTTGCCGAACGCGCCGGTCATGATTCCTCCCGAGGACCCTTCCATCCGGGACCCGGCCGCAGCGGCGCTCCAGGACGCGAACCAGCAGGCGGCGGAAGAGATTGAAGGGCTGAGGCCCCCGGCGGGCTACGTCTATGAGGCGCCGGAGGATGCGTCACCGCGCGACTTCGTGCTGACGCCCGTCCTGCCCGACGGCGCGCCACCGCCGATGCCGGGACAGGTCGCCACCGAGGAGGCCGCGCAGCGCTACGAGCCAGTTCCCTCGCCCCTGGAGGCGCTGCAACAGGAACAGGCCGCGATGGGTGGGAGCGGACAGCAGACGGGGGCTGACGGCACCTCGACGGGCCAGGCCACCACGGGTGGGACGACGAGCGGTGCGGGTGGTTCGGGTGTGACGGGGCAGGACGTGAGTGGATCCGGCACGAGCACCGGCAACACAGGCACGGGTGGCGCCGGCACGACGGGCCCGCAGCAAGACGGCAGCGGAACGCCCCCTGAAAACACCGTCCCCGCGGAACAGCAGAACCTCGGCAACACGGGCGCGACCGCCGCCCAGACGGCACCCCAGCAGGGAACCCCCACGGGCCAGAGCGGCACAGGCACGACCAGCGCAGTCCCCTCCCCTGCCCCCGCGACGCCGGCTTTCATTGGCCGCTCGGAACCCATCGGCCGCTCCGAGCCCATTGGCCGCTCGGAACCCATCGGCCGCTCCGAGCCCATTGGCACGCCGCCCACCGTAGCGCCCGCGAACAACCCGATGGGCACTGGCGGCGCAGGAACGCCGAACACGAATCAGCCGACGCCCGCGCAGCAGATGGAACAACTGAATGAGCGGGTGAAGCAGCTCGAAACCCAGCTCAACGAGCGCGACGCCGACCTCACCGTGAGAAACCAGGCCGTCCAGCTCCAGGTGGACACCTACGGCGACCGCGCGGTCGACGTGGAGCAGGCACGACAGGACCGGCTGACCCAGATTCAGACCGCCAGTCAGTGGATGCTCGCGGCGGACACGGCGCTGGAACAGGGTGAGCTGGACGTCGTCAATGCGCTCGACATCGCCGACAACGCCTTCGTCGACTTGCGTGACAGCGCGGAGGAGGACGGCCAGGGCACGGTCGTCGTCCACGCGGAGCGCGTGCGTGCGCTGCTCAATCTCGCCCGTAACTTCGTCAACAACCGCGACGGATACAATGCCCGGCTCGCCCTCCAGGAGGCAGGCGTCCAGCTGAGCATCCTCCGCGCCGCCAACCTCGAGCGACAGGCCACCGGCAACGTCCTGCTCAATCCGTGAACGACGGCGTCGCCCCCACGGGGGGACTCTGCGGACGGGCGATGAGGTAGCCCTGCACGAAGTCCACCCCGTGCGAGCGGACCCAGCGCAGCTCCTCGTGCGTCTCGATGCCCTCCGCCACCGTGCGGATGCCCAGCGTCCGCGCAATCTCCAGGAGCTTCTCCACGATGGAGCCTTTGTACGGGTCCAGGTGGACGTCACGCACCAGCTCCATGTCCAGCTTGATGATGTCGGGACGCAGCCGGTGGATGAGGTTCAGTGACGAGAAGCCCGCGCCCAGGTCGTCCAGCGCCACCCGGAAACCCGACTTGCGGTAGAAGTCCACGATGCCGCGCAGATGCTCCGCGTCCGCCGTCTGGTCCGTCTCGATGATTTCGAACACCACCCGCTCCGGCGCAATGCCCGCCGCGTGGATGGCCTCCACCGTGGAGCGAAGACAGACCGTGGCGTCGTAGATGGCCGTGGGCGTGAAGTTGATGAAGAGGTGCGTGTCCAGCCCGTGCTTCACCGCCTGCCGGATGGCCGTGGTACGCGCCGCCAGGTCCAGTTGGAACAGCAGGTCCGCCTCGCGCGCCGTCTGCATCATCCGTCCGGGCAGCACCAGCGTGCCGTCCGGCTCCAGGCCTCGCATCAACGCCTCGTGCGCGAAGATGCAGCGGGTGTCCTGCGCATGGACGATGGGCTGGAAGTGCGTGGTGAGCCGCTCCTCGGAGAGCAAATCCACCAGCCACCCCGCGCGCGTCCGCGTGACGAGCCGCTGGAGTGAGCCCACCCGGGGATAGTCACCCAGCCCGGGCTCCGCCGCCCCCGGCATGAACAGCGCCCGGGTGGCCCGCGCCTCCTCCTGCGTGAGCGCGGCCAACAGGTTCGATGCCAGAGGCGACAGCCCCGCCTCCGGCACCCACACCTCGACGCAATGGGCTTCGGCACGCACCTGGACCTCGTGCCGCGCCTCCCGGAGGAAGGACAGCAGCCGGCCCTGGCTGTGCCCCACCGGGCTCCACAGGAACAGACGCCCGGCGCCCTCCGCGAGGGGAGGAAGCGTCTGGCACCTGCCGCAGGACCGCGTCGGGGTGTCGCTCATCCAGACAGCCTACTCCGTCGTCTCGCGGAAGATGAGCAGGCCTCGCGAGGAATCCGTCGCGTACACGAATCCGTCGCCCGGCACGTGCACCTTGCTCAGGCCTTCGAGGAACACGACGCCGTGGCCCGCATCCGTCTCCCGCCAGGTGTTGTAGTAACCCACCTGCTGGGGCGAGCCGGGGACGGACACGTCCACGATGCGCAGGCCATCCTGACCATAGGCCAGGTAGACCTTCGTCCCGGAGAACGCCACCGAGCGGATGGACACCTCCGGGCGCGTCCGGAACTCACCCGTCCGGGCCACCGTGGCCGGCGCGCTCACGTCCAGCACGCTCAGGTGCGCGCCCCAGTCCTCGCCCGCGTCGAATGCGTAGACGCGGTCTCCCACCATGCCGACCGCCGTGGCGGCCGACATGCCGTTGGCGAAGCGGCCCAACAGCTTCGGGCTCGCCGGGTTGGTGACGTCCGAGACGGTCATTCCGAAGGACCAGTTGCTCACGTAGAGCCGGCCGCCCATCGCCGCGACGTGCAGGGGCACCTCCCCCGCCCGGGGCTCCGCGCCCTCGACGAAGTACCGCCTGAGCTGCTTCGGCTCCGCGGGCGTGGCGACGTCGTAGACGTACACCTCCGCGTTGGGCGCGGGCGACGCCGCGTACAGGACGTTTCCGTCCAGCGCGAGGGAGTTCACCTCCACCACGGACTCGGGCACGGAGCGCAGGCGGACAGGTACCGCCGGGTTGGTGATGTCGAACACGGCGATGCCGCTGCGGCGGCTGGCCACATAGAGCGTGTTCCCGTTCACCAGCGCGTCCGTGTAGTAGTCGTTGGACAGCTCGTACTGGCGGACCTGGCGCGGCTGCGAGGGGTCGCTCAGGTCGAAGGTGATGAGGCCCTTGGCCCCCGCCGTCACGTAGGCGTGGCCATGGGCCACCGCGACATTCGTGGCCGTGGCCTCGGTCAGCTTCACCTCGCTGACCAGCTCCACGCCGGACGCCTCTGCTTCACCCGCGCGGCGGCCCAGCCGGATGGCCTCGAAGGTGCCCTTCATGTCCGCGGTGCCATTGGCGCAACGCCGGAAGATGCCCGACATCTGCCCGGGCCCGGACGAGGAACACCCGGCGACGGCGAAGCGCATCGTCACGTTGTTGGAGCCCTGGAACTCGCTGGCCAGGAAGAACGACTCCGGGGTGCTCTGCCGCTCCGTGGCGGCGAGGCCCATCAGCATCTGGGTGTTGCTGCCCCCTCCCGACAACCGCATGGCGGCCGCGGCTCCGGAACCGTCGTTGAGGTTGATGTTGAGGTTCCAGATGCCCTCGGGTTGTACGCCGGAGAGGCTTGAAAGCTGGCAGGCCGACACATCGATGGCCTCGACCTGACACTCCGCCTTGGGAACGGACGGATTGTCATTGCCGCAAGCGGTGGCGAGCGCCAGGGTGCTGGTGAGTGCGAGGAGGCGTTTCATGCCCCCATGCATATCATCCGGCGCCAGCACCCGACGAAACAGCGCGCTCCCCCGGCCTCCGAGGGGGCGATGCCCACTGCCCGTCAAGTAAACGGAAAGAAATCGTCGGGGCGCTTGTATACCGGGACCGCTGGGAGGCAGCCTCCCCAGCAGGTGTAGTCTCGCCGGTACCCCACCCACAGAGGTGCCTTCAGTGAACCCCCGTCCCCTCGCCGCAGCCCTGCTCGTCCTGCTCTTCCCGGGGCTCGCGCTTGCCCAGTTCTACGTCGTGCCCCGAAGACCCGGGAAAACGGCGGTGAACAGCTACGAATTCGAGTGGCGACACACGGACATCCTCGTCGGCCCGGGGGCCACCGGTCTGGCGGAACCTCCCGAGCGGACGGCGCACGAACAACCACCGGAGAGTCCAGGCGGCGCCAACCCGGGCGCGCCCACCACCTCGCCGGACCAGGGCGACACGAAGGCGCCTCCCAGCGGTCCGCCCTCGGAGACGACGGGAGGCACGTCCGAGCCCCAGTCCCAGACGGGGCTGCCCGGCAGCACGCCGGTGGTGCTCGAGGGTGCGACCGACGCGGGCGTGCCGCCCTTGACGATGGGTGAAGACGGGGGCGTCCCGGAGAGTGGCCTGGCGGCCGCCGACGGGGGCGCGGAGGACGGCGGTGCCCTGGCCGCGGCCGATGCGGGGACGGAGGATGGGGGCACGCTCGCGGCCGGTGGTACCGACGGCGGAGAGCAGGACGCGGGCGCCACCTACCTGATGGCCAGCGACGCCGATGACGACGGCGGGACGGTGCTGGGCGGCGGTCAGTCGGTGTTCGCGGGCGCGGACGGCGGCTTCAACTACACCTACGCGAAGTCGCTGGGGGACAAGTCGGGCGGGGTGCGCTTCTACTTCTATGAGCGTGAGCGAATGGTGGCCGAGCGCGCCGCGCCGCTCATCGAGGAGGCCTACCGGTACTTGGTGGACCAGTTCAAGTACGTCCCCACCAAGACGTTCCCGTACATCCTCTACAGCAGCTACCAGGAGTTCCTGCAGACCAACCTCTTCGCCGTGTCCGAGGGCACGCTCGGCCTCACCAGCACCGGCGAGGACCTGAAGCTGACGCTGCCGTACCTGGGCGACCACCGCCTCTTCGAGGAGGTCAGCACCCACGAGCTGGCGCACCAGTTCACCATCCAGAAGGTCCGCACCGTGGCCGAGCAGGCCAAGATGTTCGGCGATCCGCTGCAAGCCATTCCGCTGTGGTTCATCGAAGGCCTCGCCGAGTTCTACGCCAAGCGTGGCATGGACCCGGAAGCGGAGATGCTGGTGCGGGACCTGTTGGTGAACCCGGACCTCTTCAAGGGCTACGCCTTCCTCGACTTCTTCTCCCCCGGGCCCTACGGCTACCTGTGGATCTACAAGGTGGGCCAGGTCCGCGTGTCCTTCCTCGAAGAGGAGTACGGCGCCGGCTTCATCCAGCGCGTCCTGGAGGAGTCGCCGCGGCTGGCGGGTGGCTCGCGCGATTCACCGTCGCTCAAGTTCGAGGAGTTGCTGGAGCGGCTCACCGGCGACAACCCCAAGCGCATCTCCGCGCGGTTCGAGAACTGGCTGAAGCGCCGGGCCTTCAAGACGTACCTGGCGTCCGAGCAGTCCGCGCCGGCGCTGGACCTGCTCGACAAGGCGCCCGGCTACACCACCGCCATGGCGTCTTCCCCGTCGGGCAACGTGCTGGGGCTGCGCACCATCGTCCCGGAGACGGGTGAGAGCCGGCTGTACATCATGGATCCGCGCGTGCCGGACAAGACGGTGAAGGTCGCGGGTGACGGCGTGCCAGGCGTGGAGTCGTTGCACCCCATCTCCGGACGCAGCTTCGCGCTGACGAACGACAAGCTGGCCTTCATCGCCGAAATCACCGGGCGCGACGTCATCTACGTGCAGGACTACACGCACAAGTCGGAGCGGCGCGGCGCGGACGTACTGGTGCGCCGCAACGCCATCCGGACCGGCATCGACCGGGAGGTGGGCCTGGTGGTCGACCTGAGCCTGGGCGGACGCACCGCGTACCGCATCGACCGGCACGGGCTGCTCGCGGCGTACTCGCCGGCCTTCTCGCCCGACGGCCGGTGGGTGGCCTTCATCGGCATCAACGACGCGGGTCTGCGGGACATCTACGCCATCGACCTGCAGGCGGGCCCGGACGCCCCGCCGCTGCAGCTCACCGACGACGTGTTCTCCGAGCGCGAGGTGACGTGGGGGCCCTCGGGCATCGTCTTCACGTCGGACGCGACGTCCCACCGCCAGTTCAACCTCTTCCGCGTGCGGCCGGACGCGCCCCGGCAGGTGGAGCGCCTCACCAGCGAGGAGCGGGACCACACGGCCCCGGTGGCCCTGGCAGACGGACGCCTCTTCTTCACCGCCTTCAACAACAGCAGCTCCGATTTGCACGAGCTGACGAAGGACGGCCGCATCGTGCGGCGCACGGACCTGACGACGGGCGTCTTCGAGCCCGGCCCCGGCCCGGACGGCAGCCTGTGGATGCTGTTCCACGTCTCCGGTGAGCGCCGGCCCGCGGTGCTGCGCCCGCCGCGCATGCTGGCGCTGGACGTCCCCGCCGAACCGCCGCCGGAGCCGCCCAACCCGCTGGCGGTGCGGCCCCTCACGGACGCGCAGAACTACGAGCCCTTCACCCGGCAGAACCTGGAGTTCGGTCCCTTCTTCGGCTTCGCGGGCGCGGGCGGCGGCGGCTTCGTGGGCCAGCTCTTCGCGGCGGCCAGTGACCGCATGAAGGACCATCAGTTCCTGCTCACCCTGGCGGTGTACGGCAGCTTCGACCTGACGGACGGATACCTGCTCTACGTCAACGACAAGTCACGCACGACGTGGGGTGGCGGCATCTTCCAGTCCCTGCGCTTCCGCGTGGACCGCACCTTCGAAGGTGAAGAGGGCGCGCAGAATGCCTTCTTCACGTCGGGTGAGCGCTTCTTCGGCGCGCTCGGCAGCGTGCGCTACCCGCTGAGCACCTTCCTGTTCGTGCAGGGCGACCTGGCCATTGGTGGTACCCGGTACTTCCTGGACGACTACACGGAGTTCGAGCTGTTCTTCCCCGAGCGCAACGCGGCCAACCGGGAGCTGCTGACGGCCTGGAACGCGCGAAACCGCGCCATCCGCTTCCAGACGGAGCTGAGCGGGCAGATTGGCTACGACAGCCTGAAGTACCACTACGCCACCGGCCCGCTGTCAGGCAGCGCGGCCATGCTGGAGACGACGGTGGGCGTGCAGCCCTTCGACAACCAGGCCTACGGCAATGTGCGCGTGGACGCGGAGCGCTACTTCCCCATCTACGGCCGCGCCAACATCTTCATCCGCGGCGGCCTGGGCACCACGTTGGGAGGCCGGTACGCGCGCTCCTACTTCCTGTCTTCGTTCGACACGCTGCGCGGCGTGAACTTCGGCGACATCCAGTGGCTGCTCGGCCGGCACTACGTCTACTCCACCCTGGAGGCGCAGCTGCCGCTCAACGACATCATCCGGGTGGCCTTCCTCAGCGACCTGGAAGCGATTGCCGCCATCGACGCGGGCGGCGTCGGCGAGGGCCGGGATGACTTGTGGAACCACCGCGTGGTGAACGGCGTCGTCGGTTTCAACCTCGCGCTGGGCCCCCTGCTGCTGCGCCTGCACTTCGCCCGCCCGTTCGACGTCGGCGCCGCTGCCGGCCGGCCGGACCCGGGCTGGGTGACGAACTTCTCGCTGGGCATCGCCGGCCTCAATGGCTTCTTCGACCAGGCGAACACCGGGAAGAGTGTCGGCCCATCGCCGACGCCCATGTCCCCGGCCCTGATGCCCTCCATGGGAGGCGGCTACACCGCGCCGCGCCGCTGAGGCGGCGTCAGGACTGCGCGGCGACGAGGGCGGCGTTGGCTCGGGCCATGGGCCCGCCCTCCATGGGGATGCGCTCGAAGTCGCCGCGCAGCGCCTTGATGGCGAACTTCTCCAGGTCGATTTCCCGGCGGGTGCGCACGCCAAGCACGCGCAGCAGCTCAGACAGGGGGCTGAAGCCGGACACGCTGTGCTGGAGCAGCATGCCCCCCGCTACCGCGGTGAGCCCCCGCCAGCGGCCGCCGGCCCGCCGGCCCAGCAGCAGGCCCAGCAGGCCCAGGGCCGATGTGCTCACGGCGAGGGCGCGGTTGATGTCCCACTCGCGCTCCAGCCGGGCGAGGTAGCGCGTCATCTCCGCGCGGTCCCCCTTCTCCGCCATGTACCGGACGCAGCGCTCCACGTGCTCGTCGATGCGCCGGTTCACCACCAGCGGCGTGTGGACACGGACGGTGTCTGACGACGTCTGGTTCCACGATTCCATATGAGGCCCTCTCTCCCTGACGCGGCGCGCCCCCTCTTCTCTTGAAGCTAGGACCGCCGCCGCCCCCCGTGCACAGCCCACGCGGGGAAAGGGGCCCCGTTCCGCCCGGCTGCCTGCCCCGCCAGGGGCCCCTTCGCGTCCCATTCCCTCCAGGGTGGGACAAGCAGCCAGGTTGGGTAATCCGTTTCCCTTGCACGCGACGGTGGGGGCCTGAATGCCGACTCAAGCGTTCGCTCTCCACCAAAAAGGGGCCCTGGAGGCGGGCACAACCGTTGCTTTGCGCCGGGATTGATGACTCCTTCTCGATTGCTGCTGTGTCTGCCGCTGCTGAGCCTGTGGGCCTGTGATGGACTCCAGGCGGAGCGGCCACCGCTCATCCAGGACCCTCCGGGCGTGGAGAATCCGCAAACGCCCCCTGGCGAGGAGGAGCCGCCGCCGACGCAGCCGCCACCGGTGGACCCGCCTCCCATCGACCCGCCGCCGGTGGATCCACCTCCGGAGCCGCCACCGCCCGTGCCGGAGACGGAGCGGCCCTTTGTGATGCCGCCCGTGCAGACGTCGGTGCCGCAGTACGAGCTCATCATCCCCGAAGAGACGATGCGGATGTTCGAGGCGGACCCTTGGACGCCGGAGCAGGACGGCCTCTTCAAGGCGAACGGGACGACGTACCGCGTGCAGGTGCGCCTGCGGGGCGCCTCCGCGCGCTTCTTCCCGAAGAAGAGCTGGAACGTGAGCTTCGAGGACGGCGTGCGCTTCGAGGGGAGGACGTCACTCAACCTCGTGGCCGAGTATGCGGACGCGACGCTGCTGGCGGAGAAGATTGCCTTCGACCTGCTGGAGGCCATGCGCGTCCCCGCGTCGAAGGGCACGCTGGTGCGGCTCAACGTCAACGGCGCGTACCAGGGCGTGTTCCTGGAAATCGAGCAGGTGAACAAGGCGTTCCTGCGGGCGCACTCCTACGCCGACACGGATGGAACCATCTACCGGTGTGGCTGGAAGGACTGCGAATTCAAGATGGCGAAGGTGCCGTACCAGGGTGACTGGGCGAAGAAGACGAACGAGTCCCAGCCGGACGACAAGCTCTGGGAGATGGTGGGCGCCATCAACCACACGCCCGAGCCCCAGTTCGTCAGTGAAATGGAGAAGCGCTTCGAGCTGGAGCACTACCTGCGCGCCATGGTGATGGACGCGCTGATGTCCAACAACTACGTGGAGGACTCGGAGAGCTACTTCATCTACGACCGCGCGGTGGCCAGGTGGTCCTACGTCCCGTGGGACCTCAACAACGTGGACTCGCGCTGGTGGTACCCCATCAGCGTGGAGGAGATGAGCCAGAGCACGCGCAACATGCGCCATCCGCTGTTCAGCTTCACCCTCACCGACGCCTGGGTGGCGAAGATGTACGAGCAGCGCAAGCTGGAGACGGCCTCGTACCCCGGCTACCTGCCGGTGTTCTCCAACCTGGCCACCCGCGTGGTGATGAACCCCGTGCTGCGCGAGCGGCTGGAGGCGCGGCTGGACAAGGCGATGGACGAGCTCTTCACCAGCGAGGTGATGGGCGCGCACATCGACAAGCTGCACGCGCTCATCGACCCGCACATGCGTGACGACCCCTTCATGGACTACGGCCGCTTCACCGCGGGCCGCGCCTATCTGAAGCGCTACGTGCGCGAGCGCCGCGACTTCATCTTCAAGGAGCTGGAGCGGCTCGCGCAGCAGCAACCCACGTTGGTGCTGGAGGCCGTCCACCCGCGTGAAGGCTGGGTGGAGGTGGGCAACCGCACCTCGGCGCCCCTTTCCCTGGCGGGCATGGTGCTGACGACGCAACTGCGCATCAGCCTGGCGCAGAGCCCCAGCCACCTGCACACGCAGGTGCGTGCCCCCTTCGGCGCGGTGCTGCCGGAGCTGACGGTGGCCCCCAGGCAGCGCGTCCGCCTCAACGCCGCGCAGTTGGGCATCCAGATGCCCGCCAACGGCGAGATTGGCCTCTTCGACGGGCGCTCCGTGGTGGGCGTGAAGGACCTGCTCTTCTACGGCGACCTGGGCGCGGGCAAGCGCTACGAGCGCGGCTCGCGGGGCTGGGAAGTGCGCTGAGCGCGGCGGCGAGCCGCACCTGAGCGCGGCGCTCCTGTCCTCCGGGGGCGCCGCGCTGCGTTTCAGGGTCGCATGCGGACCTCCAGCGTCCGCTTCGCGCTCAGTCCCCGGTCATCGGTGACGAGAATCTCGTGGGAGCCCACGGACGGCGTCCACCACACGCGCTCATCGGCGCGCGCCGTCCCCAGCAGGGCCCCGTCCACGAACCACGTCAGTGCCCGCTCGTGTGAGGCCTCCGCCTCCAGCGGCACCTCCTGTTGCGAGGCCGGGACACCGGGAATCAGCACGGCCACATGTCCCGGCGCGGGGGAGACAATGGACGGGGCCGCGCGCGCCCCTCCGGGCTCGCAGCCAGGCGCGGCGGCGGGCGGCTCCGGCAGGCGCCGGTGCTGCTCCTCCAGCCAGCGGCGGATGGTGGCCGGCCAGGTCACATACACCCGCGGCTCCGTCTTCCGCCCCGTCCGGCACATGGGCCCCACCGACAGCCCCGTGGCCACGTCCACCTCCACGTGCTGGTGGTACGGGCAGCGCGCGGTGGGCACCGCCGAGCGCCGCGCGTAGACGTGCTTGCGCTGCACGCAGGCGTCCGTCGGCAGGTGGCCCGAATAGGCGCAGACCTCCACCACGGCCAGGTCATCGGGCGGATTCACGCTCTCATCCGGCAGGTTGAGGCCGCGCGGGCCCACGCCCTCCAGGATGTCGAACAGCACCGGCCCCGCCGCGTCAGCGCCCACCAGGTGCACGCTGGGCCTGTGATTGAAATTCCCCAGCCAGACGACCGCCGTGTGCCGGGGCCCCGAGCCCGCCGCCCACGCGTCGCGGTGGCCGAAGCTGGTCCCTGTCTTCCAGTGCACGCGCGCCGGCATGCCCGTCAGCCGACGGCGTGCCGGGAAATCGGGCCGGTCTCTCAGCGACAGCGCCTGGCGCGTCAGCCAGGCCGCGCCCGGGGACAGCACCTCCACCGGCGCGGCCGCCTTCTCGTCCAACAGGAGCCGCAGCGGCGGCGCGCGTCCATCCCCCGCCAGCGCGACGTAGACGCCCGCGAGCTCCAGCGGCGTCAGCTCGATGCCGCCCACCGCCGCGGACAGGCCGTAGTACCCGGGCTCCTGCACCAGGCTCGTGACTCCCGCCGCTTGCAGGGCGCCCAGGAAGCGCTCCACCCCCACGCGCTCCAAGAGCCGCACGAAGGGCATGTTGAGCGACTGGGACAGCGCGTACTCCAGGCGCACCAGACCTTGGAAGCGGCCGTCGAAGTTGCGCGGCGCATAGCCGCCGTAGGCCGTGGGCACGTCCGCCACCAACTGCTCCGGTCCCACCATTCCCAGGTCGATGCCCATGGCATACAGCAGGGGCTTGAGCGCCGAGCCCGGCGAGCGCGGCGTGGCGAAGCCGATAATCTGCCCGCCGTGCTTCTGGTCGAAGAAGTCGAAGTTGCCCACCAGCGCGAGCACCTCCGCCTGCTGCCGGTCCACCACCACCGCCGTCCCGTTGTAGATGCCTCGCGGCGCCAGCCCCACCGCCGCGTCCCGCATCAACCGCTCCACCATCCGCTGCGTGCCTGCATCCAGCGTGGTGTGCAGCCGGGCATTCGCCGGCCGCTGCGTGCGCAGCCACACCGCCACGTGTGGCGCCTCACGGGGAAAGGGCTTCAGGTCGGTGGGCACAGGCGTGTCGCGCACCTCACGCAGCACCGTCTCCGCCGACACGCGGGCCGCCTCGGGCCCTCGGGGAAGCGCCTCCACGTCCAGCAGCCTTCGCGCCACGCCGTCCCGCGCCGACTTCAACCGGGCCGTGTTCTGCGCCGTGGGGAAGCGCCGGTTCGGGTTCTGCGGCACCGCCAGCAGCGTGGCAATCTCCGCGGGGCTCAGGTTCGCCGCCGTGTGGCCGAAGTACGCCAGCGCGGCCGCCTCCACGCCTTCGACGTTGCGCCCGTACGGGACGAACTGGAGATAGGCCGCGAGCACCTCCTGCTTGGACAGCCGCACCTCCAACTGCATCGCCCGGAAGGACTCGATGACTTTCGACGTGAAGGTGCGAGGCCGCGGCTCCAACACGCGGACCAACTGCATCGTCAAAGTCGAGGCACCGGACACTCGCCGCCCCGTGGCCAGGTTGCGTGTCGCCGCGCGCAGCACCGCCAGCGGGTCCACGCCCGGGTGGTGGAAGAAGCGCTTGTCCTCCAGGGCCAGCAGGGCCTGGACATAGTCCGGGTCCACGCGCTCCAGTTGCGTGGGGATGCGCCAGCGCTCGTCCGGGGCCAGGAAGACGTGGGCCGGCGTGCCGTCCCGGTACTCCATCACCACCGATGCGGGCGCGAAGAGACGGGCCGGCAGGGGTACGCGCCAGGCGGCCACATACGCGGCCACGGTGAGGCCTAGCAACCCCAGGCCGACGGGCAAGAGCTTCCGGGTGATTCGACGGGCACGGCTCATGAGACGGTGAATCCCAGGCATATACTACGCGCAATGAATGCCTTTGAAGTCGACGCCATCCTGACGTCCATTCTCGACGACCGGCGGCTGACCCCCACCGAGCGGCAGGCGTTGCAGGCCGTCCTGGCGGAGCGGCGGGCTGGCGAGGCCCTGCTCACCCTCTTCCGCTCCCGGGCCTTCGCCCTGGCGCGAGCGTCGATGAAGGACGCACGCTCCCGGGAGATCATCTCCTGGCTGGAGGAGACGGTGCAGGCGCTGCACGCGCCCCAGCCCGAGCTGACGTCGCGCATGGAGGCGCACTTCTCTCCGGGCGAGGGGCCGCTCAACGCCATCGTCCAGCAAATCCAGTCGGCACGCGGCTCCATCGACGTCTGCGTCTTCACCGTGACGGATGACCGCATCACCCGCGCGCTGCTGGACGCCCACCGGCGCGGGGGGCGGGTGCGAATCGTGAGTGACGATGACAAGGCCATGGACCCGGGCTCCGACATGGAGCGGCTGGGGGACGCCGGCATCCCCATCCGCCTGGACAGGACGTCCGCGCACATGCACCACAAGTTCGCCGTGTTCGACCGGCTGAGGCTGGTGACGGGCAGCTACAACTGGACGCGCTCGGCCGCCGAGTACAACCACGAGAACGTCCTGGTATCCGACGACGCGCGGCTGGTGCAGCCCTTCAACCGCGCGTTCGACGCGCTGTGGGAGACGCTCGACTAGGAGCGTCTCCCCGCGCCGCGCGCTACAGCAGGTTGTCCTTCCACGGCCCGGACACCTGAATCGTCCGGCCCGGCTCACGAGCCCACAGGCGCGGGTCATACATGGCCTCCGCCTCCGCCGACGGCAGGGTGAAGGAACCCGCCGTCACCGCGCGCACCGCGTAGACGACCTTCTTCGACTCGCGAGGCCCCAGGCTGCCGAAGACCTCCATCCGGTCATCGCGGATGTTCACGTAGTCCGCGGACCACAGCGACGCAGGGTCCACCCAGTCGGTGGAGCCACCCCGGCCCAGGCGCGCGTTCTCGATTTCCCAGCCCGCCGGCAGCCGGTCCACCAGGGCGATGTTCTGCACGCGCTCGCCCGTCGTGTTGCGAATCTCCAGCTCCACGTAGACGAGGTCCGCCAACGCCACCGGCGCCTGCCCCATGGCCAGCACCGTGCCGTCCAGCTTGCGCCAGGTGCGCGTGAGCGCCAGGCCCTCGCCGCCCGTGCGGGGCTTGCTGTCCGAGCGCACGCCCTCGCTGCTGAGCACGAGGTACAGCCGGCCCTCGTCCTTGGACGTCACCTCCAACTGAAGGCCCTGCCGCTCGCTGGCGCGGGCCAGGGACCACGTCCGGTCCGACGAACGCACCGTCTTGTCCTGCACCGGCGTCATGACCTTTCCGTCCGCCTTGAGCACCGGCGCGGAGAACTGGGTGGACGTCCCTTGCAGCCGCTTGCCCAGGCCGGTGATGCCCCACACCAACTCCTGCGTCGTGTACCAGCCGCTGGAGTGCGCCTGGAGCGATTCGGCCACCATGCGCGCCAGCGGCTCACCCGCCGCGTCCTTGCCGAACAAGTCCTGGTAGGTGCTCAGCATGAAGCCACGGCGGCGCCGGTCGGAGTAGAAGGACCAGTCGTTCTTCCGCTCCTCGGTGACGGGCGACAGGTCGGGGTTGCGCAGCTCCTTCTCGTAGCGCCGGTCGCCCGCCAGCCACAACGAGGCCTTGAGCATGTAGTCACGCTCCTGCTCCTCGCCCGTGAGCGCCTTCTGCTTCGCCCGCTCCGACAGCGCGTCCACCATCTTCTGCACACGCGCCTTGCGGCCCTTGCCGGCCACGGAGAGGACGTAGTGCATGTAGGCCTCCGCGCTGTCCGTGTACATGTCGTCGCGGCCCTGGCGGCTCTCGAGCTTGTTCAGCTCGGTGGACATCCACGTGAGCGCGTCGTTCAGCCGGTCCTGCGGCACGGGGTACTTCAGCTTCTGCGCGTCCAGCAGCATGTGCGCGGCGTACGCCGAGCCCCAGCCCACCGGCTCCGTGGCGCCCGGCCAGTAGCCGAAGCCGCCCGACGGCGTCTGCATGGCCAGGATGCGGTTGATGCCCGACAGCACCATGTCGCCCACGGTCCCGCCCTGGGTCAGCGTGGGGTCCACGTCGTTCACCAGCTCGGACACGTACAGCAACGGACGGGTGGCGGACGTCGTCTGCTCCACGCAGCCGTAGGGATAGCGCGCCAGGTACGCGAGGTGCTGCAGCGAGCGCGCGTACGGATTGGCCGTCACCCACAGCGTGGAGCGCTCCGTCGTGGGCACCCAGCCCTGGAGGTACTGCGAGACGTCCGTCGTCCCCTGCGCCAGTTCAATCTGCTGCACCAGGCGCTCGCGCGGGCCCGCCGGAGACAGCGGCACGTCCAGCGACTCACTCGAGGTGTAGCCGCCGCCCTCCACCGTCACCGACAGCCGCGCCGCGCCCACCGCCTGCACCGCGCGGGCCTGGAAGACGAAGGTGTGGGACTTGCCGTCCGCCACCCGCGCCGTGCCCTCGCTCTTGCCCAGCAGCTGAAGCGGCGAAGTGGCCGCCGCGGGCATCACCAGCCCTGGCACCGGCAGTGACTCCGCGTTGAGCGTCACCTTCACGTCCTGCGCCTTGCCGGACAGGTTGGTGACGAAGACGGGCACCTGGATTTCGTCGTGCTGCGCGAGGAAGCGAGGCAACGTCGTCTGGAGCACCAGCGGATCGCGCACCAACACCTGCGCGCTGGCGCGGCCAATGCGCTGCGGGCCCGCCGTCACCGCCATCACCCGCACCGCGCCGCGGTACTGGGGCAGCTTGAAGGGCACGCGCAGCTTGCCGTTGGCCGGCACCGGCAGCAGGCCGCTCCACAGCGCCACCGGCTTGACGGGCTGCACACGGCCATCCGCGCCGCCCTCGCCGTCACCACCCGTGGAGCGGGACGCGCCGCCCGGCGGCACCAGCAGCGTCCAGCCCAGCGTCTCGTAGGTCTCCACCCCCAGCGCCCGCCGGGTGAAGAGCTGCTTCTGCGGGTCCGGGCTCTGGAAGCGCGTGAGGGAGAGGATGCCCTCGTCCACCACCGCGATGGTGGCGAAGGTGGGGCCTTCCTGCGGGCCCAGCTCCAGGTCCACCGTGAGGGTGTCGTTGGAGCGAACCTCCTTGGGCACGTTCATCGTCACCGACTGCGTGTACTCCACCGGCTCCAGCGTGACGCTGCCCACGCCGAAGGCGCGGTCCGGCATGAAGGCCTCGGCGGACTCCAGGTGCGGGTCCTTCACCAGGAAGGCGCTCACGTACACGTTGGGCGCGAAGGCGGACGGCGTGAAGCTCCACGTCACCTCGCCGGGCTCCACCGCCACCCAGTGGGAGGCGAGCACGCGGTCCGTCTCCGCGGTGAAGAGCATGCGCCCCTTGTAGGGCGACTTCACCTTCACGGTGATGGCCTGTCCCACGCGCCCCTTCGCCGGCAGCGCCAGTTCCAGCGAGGTGGGCTTGAGCGGGCGCGGCGTCTGGTCCACGCGCGAGCCTTCCCCCCACCAGTAGTAGCGGCCCTCCCCTTCCAGCTCCAGGTCCGTCTGGGCCCCACCCGAGCGCACGCGCACGATGTAGCCCGCGGAGTCCGCGCCCGGCGTCACGTCCAGCGAGAAGCGGCCATCCTTCACCGCCACCGTGGAGCGGCCCTCACGCACCGGGCGCAGGTAGCGCTGGTAACGCTCGTAGCCCTCGTTCTCGTCATAGAAGGAGCCGTACTCCTCCTCCAGGCGCAGGAACTCCACGTCCACCGTCTTGGGCGTCTTGTCCGAGGCGGCCAGCAGCTTGCCGTCCCAATCCACCACCACGCCCTTCACCGTGAAGGGCTTGCCGGCCTTCACCTTGCCCGTGCTGCCCTGGAGGCCCACGTAGTACGCCTCCGGGTGCACCGGCACCGTCACGCTGCCCAGGGTGGAACGGCCGCTGCCCGACTCGAAGACGCTGGCCAGCGCGCTCAGCGCCCCGGCGCCCCGCAGGGCCCCCATGGCGCCCTGGGCCGGGCAACGAAGGACGGCCTGTCCCTTCGCGTCCAGCGTGCCCTGCACCTGGCCCAGCGTGACGGGGCGGGGCTCGCGGCCGTCCTGGCGCCACAGCCCGTAGGCGTACTGCGCGTTCTCCTTCGGCTTGAAGGCGGACGGAATCAGCCGGCACGTCAGCTCCACCGGGCTGCCCTCCGCCGAGCCGCCGAAGAGGTACGCGGCCTCCACGCCCACCGGGACTTCGTCACCCTGGAGGTAGCCGGCCTGCTCCGTGCGCGCCTCCACCTTCATGCGCTCCGGGACGAACTCCTCCACGCTAACGGAGTAGATTGCCACTTCGCGGTCCGCCACGTTCAGCACCACGCGGTAGCTGCCCGTGTCCTGGAATGAGTCGAAGGGCAGGTCCAGCGGCACCAGGCCCGCCTCGTTCGTCTTCAGCGACACCTTCTTCAGCTCGCGCTCACGCGGGTCCACCACCACCAACTCCACGGGCATGCCCGCCGGCGGCGCCTTGTCATCCTGGCCCCGCAGCACCGCGGCGATGTGGGCCGTGTCGCCCGGGCGGTACACGCCCCGGTCCGACCACACCGACGCGCGGTAGGCCTTCTCCGAACGGTAGGGCTCGCCATGCACGTCCGCGTTGGCAATCTCCGTCTTCAGCTCGCTGTACTTGAGGTACGTCAGCTCCTCGCCGTCACGGGCGATGAGCGCGAAGGGCGCGCTGTCGTCGACGCCGGGCGCGGGCACCTGGAGCCGGCAGCCATCCGCCGCCACCGTGGTGCAGCGGGCCACCGACTCGCCGCTCTTCTTCACCAGGGAGACCTCCACGCCCGACAGCGGATCGGTGCTCTCGATGCCCAGCGCCCACACCCAGACTTCACCGGCGCCGCTGGAGCCCGGCGCGGCCTCACCGCGCTTGGCCACCAGGCTCAGGTTGGTGAGGAGGATGCGGCTGGCCGCCGCGTGGTGACTCTGCCTCGCGGTGATTTCCACCAGGCCCTTCGTGTTCGCCGGCACCAGGCTGGCCACGTCCACGTAGGTGGTCGCCAGCGTATCCGGCTGCGACTTGAGCGCCAGCGTCCGCTTCGCCACCACGTTGGAGGTGCGCTCGTCCGCGCGCTCGCGGTAGTCGTCGCTCATCCAGAAGACGAGGTTCTCCGGCGGCACGTTGCGGACGGTGAGCTCCACCGAGTCCAGGTTGAGGTGCTGCAACGGCAGGTTGCGCCACGCGCTGCGCGGCAGGTAGCGGCCGGAGGTGGCGAAGGACAGCTGCGGCGAGCGCGCGGGGACGGCGAAGGCCTCCTCGTAGGTGGCCAGCAGCATGCCGCCGCCCACCGAGGACGTGCCCGCGTCGATGCGCAGCGCGTAGGAGCCGCGCTTGAAGTCACCGAAGATGCGGAAGCCGCGGCGGGACGGCGCGACGGAGACCTTGACGGCGGGCGTCAGGTGGATGGCCTCCGCGGCGACGCCGTCATCCAGCGTGCAGCCCTTGTTGCGGTGGTCCCAGTAGTACGGGTCATACCCTTCCGTCTCGCGCGGGGAGGGCGGCTCGGCGCCGTCCACGTCCCGGCAGCTCACCTCGATGTAGAAGCCCGTGGTGCCCTGCTCCACCGAGGCGCGGGTGATGTCCATGCGCTTGCCGGCGCGGAGCTCGAACGCGCTGCGCGCGGCGGGGGCCGTCGCCTTCGCCTGCGACGCGGCGGGCAGTCCCGCCTGGAGGCTGAAGTCGACCGTGCGGCCCTGCTTGAGCAGCCCGCTGGTCAGCTGTGCGCTGACGACGTTGCGCGTGGTGGGCAGGGTGCGCCACTTCACGTCACCCACAGCCTGCCCACCCACCCGGAAGCCCGCCCGCGAGCGCACCGCGGCGATGTCCACGGGACCGGAGAAGACGACCTCCACCTCCACGCGGCCCTTCACCGTGTCGAGCTGACGCGGCACCATCCGGACGAACTGGAAGGGCGGCGTGGTGAACGTGTGCGACCAGTCCCCTACCGCGGCCGGCTTCACCACGCCCGAATCCAGCCCGACCGACGCCAGCGAGACGGCGTACTTCGTGTCGAAGGCGAAGCCCGCGCCCGACGGCTTGAAGGTCAGCGTGGACGGGGAGGACCAGGAGAGGCTGCCCGGCACCTCCGGAGTGATGGTCACGACGGTGTCCTTCAACACCGAGCCATCGTTGGGGCGCACCTCCCGCGGGAACTCGATGACGATGTCCTGCGGCAGCACGTCGCTGGTGGAGACCGCGCGGACGACGGGCGTCAGCAGCTCGGGCGCGGGGGGCGTCGGCGCCTGCGCCACGGCCGTCCCCGAGTCCGCCGGCTGCGCGGCGACGGGCGCCTGGGGCTGCGGCGCGGGTGGCTCGGTGGACTCCTGTTCCTTCTTGCAGCCTGCGAGCGTGGCGCTCACCAACATGGCCGCGAGGAGCCAGCGCGAGCGTTTCGCCCACGATGGCCGCTGCGTGACGACGGACTGCGAACCCATGATTCCTCCAGAAGATGACGCGTGTTCTTCACACGGCGTGCCGGACGAGGACACGCCGAGGAAGAGAGGGCTGTGGTCAGGCGCCCGCGGCTCTGACGCGTCCCCCGCGCGTCAGCGGACCCGCAGGGTGTCCAGGGAGCCACACCGTCCGTGGCTCCTGGGCGCCTGCGAAGGCTTTCGAGGCCCCCAGGCTAGCGGAGTCCGCGACGCGGCGGGACCTCCATCCGCGGTCCTCAGGCTGCGAGAAACCGCTAAGGTGCCCCGCGCATGGTGCTGCCTGTCCGATTCGTCCTCATGCGCCCCCGCAACGCGGAAAACCTGGGCGCCGCCGCCCGGGCCTTGAAGAACTGCGGCCTGTCCGACTGGGTCTGGGTCCGCCCGGAGGTGGAGGATTTGGAGCCGGCGCGAAGGCTCGCCGTCCACGCCGGGGACGTGCTGGACGCGGCGCGGCGCGCGGACACGCTGGAAGAGGCCGTGGCGGACTGTGTCTGGGTGGTGGGGACCAGCTCGCGCAAGGTCGAAGGCAAGCGCCGGCTTCCCCCTCGCGCGGTGGGTGAGGAGCTGGTGGCCCGGGCGCCCCAAGGGCCCGTGGCGCTCGTCTTCGGTGACGAGCGCAGTGGACTCACCAACGCGGAGGTGGAGCGCGTGCACGACCTGTCCGCCGTGCCGACCGCGCCCGAACAGCCCTCCATCAACCTGGCGCAGGCCGTGCTGCTGTACGCCTACGAGGTCCGCGTGGCGATGCTGGAGGCCGCCGCCACGCCGCCCGGCCCGCTGCCCGCGGCGGCCACGGACGCGGAGCTCGCGCAGGTGGAGTCCACGCTGGAATCCGTCCTCACGACGGGAGGCTTCCTCGTGGACGCCCAGCCGGGCCGCACGGCGGTGCGGGACTTGTTCGCACCGCTGCGGCGCTCACGGCTGACGCGGAAGGAAGCCCGCTTGTGGCTGGCCGCGCTGCACAGCCTCCGCAAGCGTCAGCCCGCGCCCTAGAGGGAGCGCGGCTTCTGCGGCAGCCCCGTCCCCTTCCCCACGCCAATCCCCCCGGAGCCGGACGTCGGCGGCCCCTTGCGCCCCGCCATGCGCACCGCGCCCCAGGCGAGGACAGCGGCGGCCACGACCAGCAGCAGGACCCACAGCCACGTGGATGAGGCAGGCGCGGGCTCCCCGGCGATGGGCGCCCGCGCCCGTGACTGGGCGAACGCGAGAACGGGGACCAGAAGCGTCAGGTATGGAATCCGGGTGCGCATGTTCGGAACGTGTCCACCGACGCACGTTCCTGCCCGCAATCCCGAAGGGCCACGCCGGCCGCGTGGACACGGACCTGCCGGCCGGGCGCCCCCCGGCCAGATGGCCTCATCGCGACAGCGCCGCCATGGCCCATACAACTCCCGCCCCCGCCCGAGGCCCGGCCGGGTACAGTGCCGCGCCCATGTCTCGCAAGCCCGACAAGCCGAAGCCGCCGCCGCAACACAAACGCTGGGAGGGCAAGGAGAAGCCGGACTGGCTGTCGCGCGCGCTGGCCCGCGCGGGCGTCTTTCCCCAGAAGGAAGCCGAGGACGCCATCCGCGCCGGCCGCGTCAGCATCAACGGCCGCGTGGCGAAGATGGCGCTGACGCCCGTGCCGCCGGGCGCCACCGTGAAGGTGGACGGACTCGTCGTGTCCCTGGAGGCCCCGCCCACGCGGGTGCTGGCCTTCCACAAGCCCGCGGGCCTGCTGTCCTCCACGGAGCGGCAGCACCGCACCGGCACCGTCTTCGAGGCGCTGCTGCCCCAGCTCCCGCCGGAGCTGGCTGGATACACGTGGCACGCCGTGGGCCGCCTGGACGTGGATTCCACGGGCCTGCTGCTCTTCACCAACGACGACAAGCTGGTGGCCCACGCCACGTCCCCGGACGCGCACCTGCCCAAGCGGTACGTGGCCACCGTCTTCAGCACCGCGAGCGACGAGCGGGTGGAGCCTCTGCGCCGGGGCATGACGTTGGATGATGGCCCCGCCCGCCCCGCGAAGGTGAACGTGCGGGACGAGCACACGGTGGAGGTGACGCTCACGGAAGGCCGGCACCACCAGGTGAAGCGGATGCTCGGCGCGGTGGGCCTTCCCGTGCGCGCGCTGCACCGCGAGGCCGTGGGCAGCGTGGACCTGGAAGGCATCCCCGAAGGCACCTTCCGGCTGCTGACGGACGACGAGGTCCGCGAGGGGCTTCGCTACGAAGGACGCACGCCCTTCGGCCCCTAGGGCCTTCGTTCCCTCCCCACGAAGCATGGCTGGGTGCCGCGCGACATGCGGGCCCACGCCCCCGCGTGCGAGGAGCGCCATGGGCACCCCCTGGTGGCGCTCCTCGACGCGAGGCTGAAGGCGACTCAGCCGCCCAAGTTCTGGAAGTAGAGGGCTTCCGCCTTGACGATGTTCGTCGAGAGCGCGGTGATGAGAGCCACCAGATTGCCGCCCAGATAGGACAGGCCCATGCCGGCAATGATGGTGACCGCGGCCTCGGGCTGGACCGCCACAATCGCCGTGCTGACGCCGGTGATGACGCCGCCCAGGTTGGAGCAGACGTCGCTGCACCAGGTCGAGTTGCGCGGAGAGCCGAGGATGTCGCTGCTGATGGCGGTGACGCCGATGCCAGCGTCGAAGCATGCCTTGATCGTGCCACGCACCGCGGCGGAGCTGATGGGAAGCGCCGTGGAGCCCAGACGCAGGAGGCTCGCGACCCACACGAGGAGCCGCATCTGGTACGCAGTGCCCTGCATCGCGGAGCTTTGGATGGGGAAGCTGAATGCGGCGGCAATCCCCCCCATGGTCAGGCTGGAGACCAGCAGGCACTTGCCAAGCGCTCCTTTCAGCCGTGCCGCATCCACGCTGACTCGCACGAAGCCCATCAGCGATGCGAGCCAGCCAGCAATCGAAGCGATTCCCGCGCCAATCACCGAATAGCGCCGTGCCGCGATGCTGGCCTCCTTCTTGCTCGCGCCCTCTGCCGTGTCCACCTGCGTCATGCTCGTCCAGAGGTCCAGCGGATCCCCAGAGAATGGCGCCTGGCCGTCGTTGGCGAGCTTGTAGAGGTAGGTATAGGGAACCGCCACCAGCAGCGACATGAGGTTCACCGCCGACAGCTCCTCCGGCGGGGCTTCGCCCTTCCCGAGCGCGCTGGTCAGCCACGTGTAGAAGCCGGAGAGGAACGGGATGTTGACCGGCTCGGTCAACAGACTCACCACCCACGGCACGAGGTCGAGCAGGTAGTCGACGCAGCCCAGCAGCAGTATCTCCAGCGTGTCGATGATGGTCTTCGCCAGCCCCTGGAGGAAGGTGACGATGTGCTCGACGGTCTTCCCCTCCCCGGTGAACACGGCCTTCAGGTTCTCCCAGTCCTCTTCAATGGCCTTCACGAGGACGAAGGAGGTGGGAATCAGCACGTCGTCGATGAACTTCTGCACCGGCGCGGGCAGGTCTCCCACGGGACCGCCGCCCAGGAGCATGCCGCTGTACTGCGTCTGGTAGCTGGACCAGCTCGCGATGGGCGTGTCGAAGTTGATGCCGGGGTGACTCTGCTGCGTGGCCGCGGCCATTTCACTGGGGACCATGGACGCGACGCTCGCTGGCACCTTCATGCTCGCGAAGTTCTCGCGGGCGAAGCCCAACTGCTCGGCGATGATGCGCGCCATCTTCTTCTTGAGCCGGGCCGAGTCCTCCTGCACCTCCTTGGACAGCGCATCCAGGGCGCCGGTGAGCGTCTTCGCGATGACGAGGTGCGTGGCCCAGATGTCATCCCAGCCGAACAGTTCGCCGAGCCAGCCAATCAGCTTCTCCATGCCAACCTTCAGCGCCTTGAACAGCGCCGTCAGGAAAGCGAAGAGCTGCTCGAAGCTCTGGATGACGAACTTGATGACGCGGCCAGCGACGTTGAGGGTGATCTTGATCACCGTCTCCGCGACCTCGAACAACATGTGGCCAATCTGGTCCACCACATTGCCGATGAACTGCACCACGTCGCCCACGGTGTCGACGATCCACTCGCCCACGTCCCCGACCCGCTTGAGCTGGGACGCCTCGGCGCCCGAGTGGTATCGGAGGAGCCCCTGCGGACCGAAGGACAGCGCGAACGCATGGGGCGGCCGCGCCATGTGCGCCCCGCTCTTGGCCTGAGGCGTGGGCCCCACGACGCTGATGACCTCGGTGGGGTAGGACTGCTCTGGCTGGAAGGCCATCATCTGGGCGATGGCACTGGCGATCTGGTCGGCCGTCACGCCTTCTGGCAGCGTGGGCGGCAGCACGGGGATGTCCGCGCCGGTCCGCACGGCGGCCAGCTTCTTGTAGACGTTGCTCGCGGGGTTGATCCGCAGCGTGTCCGTAAAGGCGCTGCTGGTCAGCGTGAAGGTGGAGACCGCCAGGTCCTGGATTTGCTGGATGATGTCCAGCTCACCGGTGACGTTGGTCGAGACCTCCACGCTCGCGCCGGCGTCCACGGTGTATTTCAGGCCGTTGATCAACAGGCTCTGGTAGCTGGCGCTGGTCAGGGTCAACGGGAGGCGCGCCGCCGGGGGTTGGCCGTTGACGCGGAAACTGAGCCTGGTGCTGTAGCTGTTGACCTCCTGCACCTTGTCGCTGCTGTACAGGGGGATGGTCTCCTCCTGCCAGAGCGTGGTGGCCGGGTCCTGCCAGAGATAATGAATGGCCTTCTGACGCTCCCAGTCGGTGGTCAGGAACACCAATTCGTTGGCGCGGGTAGCGGGATTGATGAGCGGCGCGATACGCGAGATGCCGGTCTTCAGCACCAGCGGCGTCGTCCAGTGCAGGGCCCCCTGATACTCGAACTGGCTGAGCAGGTAGAGGTTGCTGCCGGAGAGCGCCCAGGCGGAGAGCGCGTTGGACTTGCTGAAGCTCTGCCGGACCACGAGCCCACCAGCGGCCATGCCCGGCAGCTGTTCGCCCGTGGCGACGGTCTGCGCGGCCGTCCAGCCCGGCGCGTTCGATTCGAGCTGGGCACTGGCGCTCCAGAACACGATTCCCGCCGCGCCGCCGGCATAGAGATAGCTGGTGCCGCCGCTGCCCGCGGTGGTCTGTAGACTGTTCTGGCCCGCGGGCACGGGCAGCGCCCGCACGTAGTCCCGCCCGAACTCGTTGAGCAGCGTCTTGAAGACGAGGTGCGTGCTGCCGTCCTGGCCGGCGTACAGCATGTACAGGCCCTGCCCCAGGTCGGAGACCGCTCCGGGCGCGGAGTCCAGCACCGTCCGGGCGTCGGTGGGCGAGGGAAAGGAGGTCCAGTTCCAGGTGATGGCGCCGGTCGTGGTGTTGACCGTGGCCTGCATCAAGTAGGTGAGCACGTCCGTGGCGCCGGGGGCGACCAGCCCCACGGCGATCATCGGGATGCCAAAGCCCTTGCCATCGTCCAGCGGGCTGATGCTGGCGCGGCTCACGCTCGCGCCAGACAGCGGGTTGCCGGTGGGGGTCCACAGCGCGGCCAACTGCGACAGGTCGGTCACCTCCAGGTTGTTGGACAGCGGTCCGGCCACATAGGTATTCACCGCGCCGGAGGCAGCATCCTGGCAAGCCAGGAACAGGCAGAGGTTGCCGTTGCTCAATTGCCCGCTGGCGAAATAGACCGGCTTGCCCAGCGCGGACACCCCTGGCAGCAAGTCAATCTGACTCCAGCCCGTGGAGTCATTGCGCGTGTTGACGATGGCATAGAAATCCCCGCTGTCGGCTCCAAAGGAGAAAACGATGGGGTAGCCGTTGGAGTCGCAGGCGGCGGTGACCTGGCCGCCGGGGGCAATCGGCAGCGCTGGCAGGTAATTCTTCATCAACGAGCCGCTGGCGCTGACAGTCAGCGACGGGTTCTTCGGCAGCGTGCTGGGGATGACGACGCTGGTGGTGGACGAGCGAGGTGTCGTAGTCATGGGAAGATTCCTCCGTCAAACGCCGTACGTGACGTCCATTTGCAGTGCCAATGCGTCGTTGAAGCGCGGTGCGTTCAGCAGAAACACGGCCCCCGTGGGCGAGATGAAGTTGCCGGTGGCGCCGCCCGTCAGCCCCTTGTTCAACTGGGAGTTGAGCTTGTTGAAGGTGTTGTTGATCTGCGCATGCACCACATCCACCGTGTACCGAGCCGGGTTCAGCTCTTGAATCAACTTGGACGTGGGAAACAACTGGTCGATGATGGCCCACGCGGTCTGGACCACGAAGGAGCTCAGGCCCGCCTCCCAGTTATTCGATTCGAGCGGGCCGTTCACCGGCTTGCTGAAAGTGGCCTGAGAGTGATTCACCACCAGGTCATAGCCATTTCCGCCCACCGCCAGAGTCAGCGCCTGCGAGAACGAGGTCTGGCAGGTCACGCTCCAGACAAGGGGGATTTCGATGCTGAGTACCTCTAGCGTGGCCGCGAGCTTCTGGGTGATGGACAGCGAGCCCGAGACGTTGACCGTATTGCCGCTGACCGCGATGGTGTAGTTCGGGCTCTCCTTCTGCGTCACCTTCATATAGGTGCCCGTCTTCAGCCGGTTGTCCGGTGGCGGCGTGCTGCGGACCAGCCACTCATAGGAGGTCTGATAGGTGAAGGTCATCCCGTTCTGCCGCCACGAGGCAGGAGGGGCGTGTACCGAGGTGAGCGCCTGCACCAGGGGGTTGAAGAGCTCCGGCCTGAAGAACACGTCCTCGGAAAACAGCAACTCGCCCGAATAGTCGTTAGAGGCGACGAAGTTCGTGCCCACGCTGGGCGCCGGCTGGATGGGATTGACGTTGCCGCCGCCCATCACCTGGTAGTTCAGGACGGACAGTCCGCTGTCGGCGTTGTTGCGGAGGCTGGAGAAGCCGACCGAGGTGGGCACCAGGAGGGGGGTGCTGTCGGGGTCGGTCTGCGCCGGGTTGGAGGAGGTCACCGAGACGCCGATGATGTACGGCGTGGACGCGGGGTTGCCGTCGTAGGTCGCCCCCACGCCGAAGGCGTATTGCAGCGCGACACTCACCTCGGTGAGGAAGCCCGGGTCCGCTACCAGTTGCGCCAGGGTGGTGGTGGAGACGGAGAACGTGTTGCTGGCGGTGTTGATCGACGCCCCCGTCACCGCGGTGCTGGTAGGCGGCGCGGTCGTGCTCCACTGCGTGAAGTCGGTGGTGTCGAAGTTCAGGAACAACTGCTTCAAGGAGAAATACGCGCTGTTGAAGCCGCTGCCGTTGATGGTGTCCAACACCTGCGGCGGCATGATTCCTTTGTCGACCAGTTCGGCGATGCCTTGCGGCGTGGTGGGGATGGAATCCAGGTTCACCGTGAAGCGCAGCGGCAGGCCAGACAGGTCCACCAGGGTGGGGTAGAGGCCTCCCGACATGTAGAACAACGCCGGCACCAGGTAGTTCGAATAGGTCGTGGTGGTGCCCACCGTGACCGACGTCCGCTTCAGCCAGTAGTAGACCGTCTGATTCGGCAGCGTCTGGGCCTCGCCGTTGCTCCCGAATGCGATGTCCTCATGATTCACCAGCAGCCCGTACTGCGAGTTATCAGGGCCTGGCTGAGGGGAAGCGAACGCGGCGTCCACCTGGGCCTGGGTGAAACCGAGTTGCTCCATGACCGTCTGCGTGAGCGGCTGGCTTTGCAGGGCGAACTGAAACAGGCACTGCTGGGGGTTGTCACCAGAGGCCAGGATGACCATCGGCTGCGCCACGCTGGGCGCCGCGATGTAGCCCCTCATGTAGGAGGTCAAGGTCATCTCGCCGCCGCCAAAGGCACCGCCAGCGGTGGCCAGCCCGTTCGTCTTCAGCAGGGAGCGGATGTACCCCTGTTGCATCAACCTGGAGAACTGCGAGTTGATTTCATTCTGGGTGACCTGCAGGACCATGTCGTAACCAAAGAGCGCGTCTCCCATCGTTCCTTCCAAGAATGAGGCAGCAGTCAGGAGACTGCCGCCTGGCAAAGCCCGCATCGTCGCGCCCACGTCCGACGTGGCGTCTCAGTCGCCATGATTCAAAACGTGACTCCGAGCCGTGAGACCGACGACGACCGGGGCCAGGTCCGCCGAAGCGGCCTGGCGAATCACGGGGGGGCCTAGCAACATCAGGGCCAGGGACGTACCGAAGCACATCCCGCAGGAATCCCATGCGGACACACGCGTGACATGTTTCAGGCTGCGTCCTCCAGGAACGTGGGCTGCGTCGCGCCGGACGCAACACGGCACGGAACGGCGGCGCGGCATCCGCCCCGGCGGCACGGGGGATTGCCTTCAAACGACCGGCGGGGTCGCGTACCTTCGCGCCCATGGCGGACTTCGACCTGGTGGTGATTGGCTCCGGCCCGGCGGGTGAGTGGGGCGCGGTACAAGCGGCGCTGGCGGGCAAGCGCGTAGCGGTGGTGGAGCGGGAGCCCGTGCTGGGTGGTACCGCGGCGAACACAGGCACCCTTCCCTCCAAGACGCTGCGCGAGACGGCGCTGCACCTGTCCGGCTTCCGGGCGCGCGGGCTGTACAGCGTGGAGACGACGCTGCGGCACGAGGCCACGGTGTCCGACTTCCTCTTCCGCGAACGGCGGGTGAAGGACATCGAGCGCGAGCGAATCGCCCGCAACCTCCAGCGCCACAAGGTGGAAATCATCCAGGGCACCGGCGCGCTCGTGGACGCGAACACCGTCGTCGTGCGGCGCCAGGACGCCCCGGAGCGGCGCCTCACCGGCGGCACCATCCTGGTGGCCACCGGCTCGTCGCCGTACCGGCCGCCGCTGTACCCCTTCGAGGACCCGCGCATCCACGACTCGGACGAGGTGCTGGAGCTCGAAAGGCTGCCGCGCTCGCTGGTGGTGGTGGGCGCCGGCGTCATCGGCTGTGAGTACGCCTGCATGTTCGCCGCCATGGACATCCCGGTGACGCTGGTGGAGGCGCGCGCGGAGCTGCTGCCCTTCCTGGACGACGAGTTCTCCGCGCTGCTGGGCCAGCGCATGGAGGCGCTCGGCATCCAACTGCGCTTCGGGCAGGTGGTGGAGCAGGTAGACGTGCCGCGGGACGCGGACACTCCCATCCGGATGATGCTCTCCTCCGGCGCCGTGCTTGAGACGGACCAGGTCCTGGTCGCCTCCGGCCGCACCGCCAACACGGCGGGCCTGGGGCTGGAGGCCCTGGGCGTGCAGGTGGGCCCGCGCGGCCAGGTGGAGGTGGGCCCCACCTACCAGACGGCCCTGCCCCACATCTATGCCGTGGGGGACGTCATCGGCTTCCCGGCGCTGGCCTCCACGTCCATGGACCAGGCGCGCATCGCCGTGGAGCACGCGTTCGACCTGGGCGGCGTGCGCACCATGGCGCCGGTGCTGCCCTACGGCATCTACACCATCCCCGAAGTGTCGATGGCCGGCGAGACAGAGGAGGCCCTGCGCACGCTGAACGTGCCCTACGTGGCCGGCCGCGCCGCCTTCGCCACCAACCCGCGCGGTCAGATTCTGGGAGACACGCACGGCCTGCTGAAGCTGCTCTTCCACCGGGAGAGCCTCAAGCTGCTGGGCGTGCACGTCATGGGGCCCCAGGCCTCCGAGCTGGTGCACGTGGGCCTCACCGCCCTGCTCACCGGCTCCACGGCCCGGCTCTTCGTGGAGACGTGCTTCAACTACCCGACGCTGTCGGAGGCCTACAAGGCGGCCACCTTCGACGCGTTGGATCAGCTCAGCGGCTGCCCCTGAGGCTGCCCACCGTGAGGCCCGTGGCGAAAGGGGCCGCTTCGTGCAGCTCGTCCGCCGAGCCCCGCGCCAGCCGGGGTGCCTCGGCGGGCGCTTCCCGGGCCGGCGTGGGCGCGGCTGCGCCGCGGCCCCCCGCCCCTCCGAGCAGCTCCTGGATGCGCTGCCAGCGCGCCTTCTCCTCCACCATCAGCCGGGTGAGCTCCGCGCGCGCGGACGCATCCTCCAGGTCAGAGGCGGCCGCCGCCACGCGGTCCAGGAACGGCATCAGGTAACCGAAGTCCCTGTCGAATGCGCTGGGGTTCGAGTTCTTCGCCATTGGCGGCCACGCTAGCCCACTTCACGGACGGTGGGGGGACTTCAGCCGTGGTACACCCGCGAGGCGACAATCCGGCCGTCGCGCACCTCAAAGACCTCCGCCACCGGCATGGGGGCCTCCCCCGGCGCATGGCGCAGGTACTCCATGAACACCCGGTCCTCGTCCGCGGTGAGGGCCACCAGCTCGTACCGCAGCCCCGGCAGCCGGGCGTTGGCCGCCTTCCACCATGCGGAAAGGGCCTGCCGCCCCACCAGCCGCCCGCCTGTCTCCGGGTGCAGCACCCGGATTTTGGGGGACGTGTGGGTGGCGTCCTCGGCATAGAGCGCCACCAGCGCGTCCACGTCATAGGCGTTGAAAGCGTCCAGCCAGGCTCGGGCGAGGGAGAAGTTTTTTGTCGCGCTCATCGTTAAAAAACCCCAACTGAAAACGGCATTGAGTAGGTGGAGGTAGGCCCGGGTGGGTCAATTTCCATGCGGATTTGGCTGGAAACTACGTCCTGTGGGAAGTAGAGGCCCCGCCTGCTCTGTTCCGTCAGGCACTTTCAAGAGAAGAAGGACCGGATCGTGGCCGCCAACGCACCCATCGAGAAGATTCGAAATATCGGTATCTCCGCTCACATCGACTCGGGCAAGACGACGCTCTCTGAGCGCATCCTGTTCTACACGGGTCGGATTCACGAGATCCACGAGGTCCGCGGCAAGGACGGCGTGGGCGCGATCATGGACAACATGGACCTGGAGCGTGAGAAGGGCATCACGATCCAGTCCGCCGCCACGTTCGCGATGTGGGGCGAGTACAACATCAACCTCATCGACACCCCGGGACACGTGGACTTCACCATCGAGGTGGAGCGCTCGCTCCGCGTGCTCGACGGCGCCATCCTGGTCCTCTGCTCGGTCGCTGGCGTGCAGTCTCAGTCCATCACCGTGGACCGCCAGATGAAGCGCTACCGCGTCCCGCGCATCGCGTTCGTCAACAAGATGGACCGCTCCGGCGCGAACTATGACCGCGTGGCCGCCCAGCTGAAGGAGAAGCTGAACCACCACCCGGTGCAGATGCAGATGCCCATCGGCGCCGAGGACCGCCTCAAGGGTCTGATCAACCTCATCGAAATGAAGGCGTACTACTTCGATGGCGAGAGCGGCGAGGACATCCGTGAAGAGGAGATCCCGGCGGAGCTGCTCGAGGAGGCCAAGACGCGCCGCCAGCAGATGATCGAAGGCGTGGCCGAGGTCGACGACCAGCTCGGCGAGCTGTTCCTGGCCGACCAGCCCATCTCCAACGAGGCGCTGATCGCCGCCGTCCGCCGGGCCACCATCGGCCTGAAGATGACGCCGGTCATGTGCGGCTCCGCGTACAAGAACAAGGGCGTGCAGCTGCTCCTGAACGCCGTCTGCGCGTTCCTGCCCAACCCCAAAGAGGCGACGAACGAGGCGCTGGACCAGAAGAACAACGAGGCGAAGGTCATCCTCGACTCGGACCCGGAGAAGCCCTTCGTTGGCCTCGCGTTCAAGCTCGAGGACGGCCGCTACGGGCAGCTGACGTACATGCGCATCTACCAGGGCCGGGTGACGAAGGGCGACTTCATCATCAACCAGTCGAACCAGAAGAAGGTCAAGGTTCCGCGCATCGTCCGCATGCACTCCAGCCAGATGAACGACATCAACGAGGCCACCGCGGGTGACATCGTTGCGCTGTTCGGCATCGAGTGCGCGTCCGGCGACACGTTCACCGATGGCGTGGTGAACTACACGATGACGTCCATGCACGTCCCGGACGCCGTGATTTCGCTCGCCGTGGCCCCCAAGGACCGCTCCAACCTGACCAACTTCTCCAAGGCGCTCAACCGCTTCACCAAGGAGGACCCCACCTTCCGCGTGCACCGCGATGAGGAGTCCGGGCAGACCATCATCCGCGGCATGGGTGAGCTCCACCTGGAGATCTACATCGAGCGCATGAAGCGCGAGTACAACTGCGAGGTCCAGGCCGGCAAGCCGCAGGTGGCGTACCGGGAGACCATCAGCCAGAAGGGCGAGTTCGCGTACACGCACAAGAAGCAGACGGGTGGCTCCGGCCAGTTCGCCCGCGTGTGCGGCTACATCGAACCGCTGCCCTCGGACGCGGTGCAGCAGTACGAGTTCGTGGACGACATCGTGGGCGGTTCCATCCCCCGCGAGTTCATCCCGGCCTGCGACAAGGGCTTCACCGAGGCCGTGAAGAAGGGCAGCCTCATCGGCTTCCCCGTGGTGGGTGTGCGCGTGGTCATCAACGACGGCGCCTTCCACGCGGTGGACTCGTCCGAAATGGCGTTCAAGACGGCCGCCATCATGGGCTTCCGTGAGGGCTACGCCGCCGCCAAGCCCATCATCCTCGAGCCGATGATGAAGGTGGAGGTCCAGGCTCCCGAGGACTTCCAGGGCTCCGTCGTGGGTCAGCTGAACCAGCGCCGTGGCACCATCCTCTCCACCGAGACGGCCGAGGGCTACGTCACGGCGGTGGCCGAGGTGCCGCTGAACACCATGTTCGGCTACTCCACGGACCTGCGCTCCGCCACCCAGGGCAAGGGCGAGTACACGATGGAGTTCTCCCGCTACACGCCGGTGCCCCGGAACGAGTCCGAGGCCCTGATGGCGGCGTACAAGGAGAAGCTGGCCGCCGAGCAGGCCGCGCGCAAGTAGTCCGCGCATCCGCCGCACTCTGGCGGTAAGGAAGGCGTCCCTCTTCAATGAGGGGCGCCTTTCGCCTTTTCAGGAGTCCAATCCCGTGACGCTGCTCCGCGCCGCCAACGTCCAGCTCAGCTTCGGAAGCCGCACCGTCTTCCAGGACCTCACCTTCACCATCGAGGAGGGGGAACGGGTGGGCCTGGTGGGCGTCAACGGCTCCGGCAAGTCGTCGCTGATGAAGATATTGGCCGGGGCCGCCCGCGCCGACACGGGCGAGCTCCAACTGCGCCGTGGCGCCCGCGTCACCTACCTGCCCCAGGAGCCGGAGTTCCCCGAAGGCGCCACGGTGGCCTCCGAGCTGTCCGTGTCCCAGGGGCCGCTGAAGGAGGCACTGGCCGCCCACGCGGAGCTGGCGAAGCGGATGGAGTCGGCCCCGGCGGAAGAGCAGGAGAAGCTGATGGCGCAGTTCTCCGCGCTCAGCGACCGCATCGAGCAGATGGGCGGCTGGGACACCGAGCACCACGCGAAGACGCTGCTGGACAGGCTGGGCGTGAAGGACTGGGACCGTCCCGTGGCGCAGCTGTCCGGCGGCCTGCGCAAGCGCGTGGCCATCGCCCGGGCCCTGCTGACGCGGCCGGACCTGCTGTTGCTGGACGAGCCCACCAACCACCTGGACGCGGACACGGTGGACTGGCTGGAGGAGGAGCTGGACAAGCTGCCTGGGGCGCTGCTGCTCGTCACGCACGACCGGTACTTCCTGGACGGGCTGGTGGACCGCATCGTCGAAATCCAGCCCGGCGCGGGCGTCACGTCCTACCCCGGCAACTACCAGGCCTACGTGGAGCAGAAGCTGGTGGCGCAGGAGAACGCCGCGCTGGCGCAGCACAAGCGCGAGCGCTGGATTGCCCAGGAAGTGGCCTGGCTGCGCAAGGGCCCGGAAGCCCGCCGCACCAAGAGCAAGGCCCGCATCGAGCGCGCGCAGAAGCTGATGGCGGAGAAGGGCTTCGAGCGCCCCAAGGTGGCGGACCTGCGCGTGGCGGCGGCGCCCCGGCTGGGCCACACCGTCATCGAGGCCGAGGGCGTGAACAAGGCCTTTGGCGACCGCAAGGTGCTGGACGGTGTGGACTTCCGCCTCCAGCGCGGCGAGCGCGTGGGCCTGGTGGGCCCCAACGGCGTGGGCAAGACGACCTTCCTGCGCGTGCTGTTGGGCGAGGTGGAGCCCGACGGCGGCAAGCTCGTCATCGGGAAGAACACGAAGGTGGCGTACTACGACCAGAGCCGGGCGCAGCTCGACCTGGAGGCCACCGTGTACGAAGCGGCCTCGCAGGGCGAGGACTGGGTGGAGCTGGGCGACCAGAAGATTGCCCTACGCGACTACCTGGACGACCTGCTCTTCCCCGTGCCCATGCAGCGCATGAAGGTGAAGGCGCTGTCGGGCGGCGAGCGCAACCGGCTGCTGCTGGCGCGCCTGTTCCTGGAGGGCGCCAACGTGCTGGTGCTGGACGAGCCCACCAACGACCTGGACATCGTCACCCTCAACATCCTGGAGCGGCTGCTCCTGGACTTCGGGGGCAGCACCCTGCTCGTCACGCACGACCGGTACTTCCTGGACAAGGTGGCCACCAGCATCCTCACCTTCGAAGGCGAAGGCCGCGTCACCCGCTACGAAGGCAACTACGCCATGTACCGGCGGCTGAAGGAGCAGGCGGACGCGAAGGCCGCGGCCCCCGCCGCCCCGAAGCCGGGCCCCAAGCAGGATGAGCCCGCGCCCGCGCCCGCCAAGGCCGCGCGCAAGCCCGGGAAGCTCTCCTACAAGGACCAGCGCGAGCTGGACGGCATGGAAGCCACCATCGAGGCCGCCGAGTCGCGCAAGGCCGGCCTGGAGGCCCAGCTCGCCGACCCCGCCGTGTACAGCAACGGCCCCAAGGTGGCGGAGGTGCAGAAGGAGCTGGACGCCGCCGTCGCCGAGGTGGACCGGCTGTACACGCGCTGGCAGGAGCTGCAGGACCTGGCCGCCGCCAGCGCGTAGGCGCCGCGCGCATCTGTCCATTCCCAGCCATGTCTGGGAATGAGACTTCACGGAAACACGGGGAGAATCCGGACTGCTGGCCCGTCAAGTCGGCAAGTTGTTCGGAACCCCAATACTTGCAGGCCGCAAGGGTAGGCGTGCCGCCCTTGCATGGGACTGGCGTGTCGTGCGACTCGTGCGGGACTTCGGGCCGTCGCATTCACGTCGTGTTTCATTGGAGGCGCCGTCTTGCCGTCCCGGCCTGCGCTTGCGCTTGTCTCTGTGTTGTCTTCATTGGCCCTGTTCGTTGGCCCCGCTGAAGCGCGGGCCCAGGGCCGGTCGCTCCCCTCCTTCAACCTCCAGCGCCTGGAATTGGACCCGGCGGCGCTGGGCTCGCTGATGGTGGGCACGGGCCGCACGCTGCCCCAGGGCGCGCTGCGGATGTCCGTCCAGGGGCACTACGAGCAGCTCCCCTTCACCTTCCAACGTCGATGGGAGCCGGGCAGCGGCCGTGGCCTGGTGGAGGACCGCTTCACCATGGACCTGACGGCCGCCTACGGCGTGCTGCCGTGGCTCCAGGTCGCCGCGGAGGTGCCCTTCATCGTCACCCAGGGGGGCACGCGCTTCCGGGACTTCAACGCTCCGGAAGGCTCGGGAATGGGAACGCCGTGGCTGGGCCTGCGCGCGGCGCTGAAGCGTCAGGACTTTGGCTTCCAGATGGCGGCGGACGTGTCGGCCGCGCTCCCGGTGGGCAGCACGGCGCTGCTGGCCCGGGACGACTACGCGGTGCACCCCCGCCTGCAGGTCGGCTTCCTGGCGGAGACGTGGCAGGTGGGCGGCGAGGCCGGCGTGCTGGTGCGCAAGAAACACGAGCTCTCCAGCGTGTCCGGCTTCTCCCAGGACGTCATCGGCAGCGAGCTGCGGCTGGGCGCCACGGTGACGTCGCGGGCCGGGGAGAGCACGCGCGGCGAGGTGAGCTTGGTGGCGGGGCTGCCGCTGCAAGGTGGCCGTCCGGGCGGCGAGTTGCTGCTGGCCATCCGCAAGCACGCGCTGTCCTGGCTGGACCTCTACGTCCTGGGCGGGCCGGGCGTGGGCGCCGGCATGGACACGCCCACCTTCCGCTTCGTGGCGGGCGCCTCGTTCTCCACCTTCCGGGTGGACTGAGACGCCCCGCCCCGCGGCGGCCTACTTGGGCATCACGCCGAAGGCCTTCGCCATCGCGATGCCGATGCCCAGCAGGCTCTCCCCGGCGATGAAGCCGGAGGACACCGGCAGCACCATGTCCTCCGCCAGCTTCGGCTTCGTGCGGCGCAGCAGCTCGGCGATGGCCGAGCCCAGGAAGAAGGCGATGGAGCTGGAGCCCGGAATCACGATGGCCAGCCCGAAGCCCGCGGGGGACGGCACGTAGGCCTTGGCCTTCGCCGGGGCCCAGCGCTCCAGCAGCACCAGGAAGATGCCCAGCGCCGCGCCGCACAGCGCGCCCATGCGCGCCGAGCCCGGCAGCGCGGCCACGCCCGTGGCGAGCAGCTTCGACACGCCGGCCCACACCATGGAGGCGGGCGCGGGGAACTCCTCCGTGCCCAGCATGCTGGCGTCTGGCACCAGAATCTTGAACACGGGCACCACCACGGCCGCGCCGGCCACCACGCCGAAGAGCTGCGCGACGAACTGCTGGCGCGGATTGGCGCCCAGCAGCCACCCGGACTTGAGGTCCGTCAGCAGGTCCGCCGAGTGGAGCCCCACGCCGCCCGTCGCGTTGGCGCTCATGACGTTGGCGGGGATGTTGCCCGGCGCCAGGCCGCCGAAGATGAGCTGCGTGACGGGGCCCAGCGCCTTGGTGGGCGTGGTGTCCGTCTCACCCGTCACCCGGCTGGCGATGACGCCCATGACGACGGCCAGCGGCATGGCCAGCACGCCCGCCCACCACGGAATCTGGAACAGGTAGGCCATGAGGAACACGGCCACCGGGCCGAGAATCGCGAAGCCCAGGGGGAACCACGCGGGCGGGCACTCGATGCCGGCCAGCGGGTCGGCATCCTCCTCCTTCGCGTTCTTCCCCTTGAACAGGCCGGACAGCGACTTGAAGGAGCGCGCCACGCTGCGCCACTGGAAGGCGAAGGAGAGCAGGCCCGAGGACACCAGCACCGCCGAGCCCGTCCACACCATCCAGCTGTTGATGGCGCGGTAGGTCACCTCGCCGATGGCGCCCTGGCTCACCATGGCCGGCGCGAGGAAGCCGTAGGTGAGCACGGCGCCCAGCAGCATGGACCAGCCCGTGCGGAAGCTCACCAGCGCGCCCGCGCCCACCAGCAGCAGGCTGAACTCGAAGGACAGCGACCACGCCGACGCCTTTTTGCCCAACATCGTGAAGGGCAGGCTCACCTTCTCCGGGATGTTGGCCAGCCACGTGAAGCGCGCGTCCCGCAGCGCCACCACGAGCGCGCCGATGCCGCCCGCGATGCCCAGGAGCCGCGACTTGCGGCGGGCCACCTCGCCATGGCCGTGCAGCGCGCGGATGGTCTCCGCGGTCGCCGTGCCCGTGGGGAACGGCAGCGCCTCCACGTTGATGAGCTGGCGCTTGATGGGGATGGCCGCGAAGACGCCCAGCGCGGAGATGACGGCGAACCACACCATCAGCCAGCCCGAGGACGGCAGCGTGCCCGTCAGCATCAGCAGCGCGGGCACCGCGGCCATGTTGCCACCGCCCGTCATGTAGCCGGCGGCCGACGCCACCGAGCCCATGGCGTTGTTCTCCAGGTCGGTGAACTCCGTCTTCAGCACCCGAATCGAGCGCAGCGTGCCGAACACCGCGAAGGCCAGGATGCAGGCGGTGATGGTGACGCCCAGGCTCCAGCCCGTCTTGAGGATGACGTACAGGTTGGACAGGCACATCACCGCGCCAATCACCATGCCGGCGATGACGGCGCGCACCGTGAGCTGACGCACCCCACCCTGATAGACGTGCTCCAGCCAGTAACGTTCCGGATCCTGCGCCGCGGAGGCGCCCGCGTCACCCGGTGAGTCGGACGGTTGGATGCGGAGGCCGCTGGGACTGGGCGTCTGGGAGGGGGACTGGCTCATGGGGGCGGCGAAGATAGTTCACCCCCACGCCCCCCGGCGAGCACCGCGTTTGACGGGGCGGGCCAACCTGGAAGGCTGGCCGCGCCGCGTCAGGAGCCTACGTCAGCCGTGCGCATGCCCGCCCGGCCCGTGGACGTGGCCGTGGGAGAGTTCTTCCTGCGTGGCGGCACGCACGCCCTTCACGGTGACGTCGAAGTGCAGCGTCTTGCCGGCCAGCGGGTGGTTGAGGTCCACCACGACGCCGTCATCGCGCACTTCCTGGATGCGCAGCGGGATGTCGCCCTGGTCCGTCTGCGCCATCAGCGACTGGCCGGCCTGCGGCGAGAAGCCGGGCGGCAGCATGCTGCGAGGCACGGTGCGCACGCCCGCTGGGTCGTGCTCGCCGTAGCCCTGGCCGGGCGCCACCACCACCTGCTTGCTCTCCCCGAAGCTCATGCCCTCCAGGGCCCCTTCGAGCCCCGGAACGATCTGCCGGTGCCCGTGCAGGTAGGAGAGCGGCTGCTCGGGCGCGCTCTGGTCGATGACCTGGCCGTCTCCCAGGTGCAGCCGGTATTCGAGCGAGACGACGGAATCCTTGGCGACCCTCATGCGGGGCTCCTTGCCGATGACTGCGGTGGGACTGCGTTTGCTGTGAGGAAGGTGCGGCGGGAAATGCCCGGCGTCAGGAAGCAGAGGGGTCCACGGCCCCCTCTTCGGCCGGGCTGTCGGCCGACTCTCCGCGCGCCACGTAGACGGCGGCGGCCAGGTCGCCGGTGACGTTGAGCGTGGTGCGGCACATGTCCAGGAAGCGATCCACGCCCAGGATGAGCCCCAGGCCCTCCACCGGAATCTTGAACATGCCCAGAATCATCGCGATGACGGGAATGGAGCCCGCCGGCACGCCCGCGGTGCCGATGCCCGCCAGGATGCAGATGAACATGATGAGCGCCTGGTCGGACAGGCTGAGCGGCACGCCGTAGACCTGGGCGAGGAAGAGCACCGTGACGCCTTCGAAGAGCGCGGTGCCGTTCTGGTTCATGGCCGAGCCGGCGGTGAGCACGAAGCGCGACACGCTGCGCGGCAGCTTGAGGTGCTCCTCCGCCACCTTGAGCGCGGTGGGCAGCGTAGCGCTGGACGACGACGTGGAGAAGGCGGTGACGATGGCCAGCCGGCTGCTGCGGAAGAACTCGATGGGGCTGCGCCCGCCCAGGAAGCGCACCGACAGCGAGTAGACGACGAACATGTGCAGGCCCAGCGCCAGCAACACCGTGCCCATGTAGGAGGCGAGCTGCACGAAGATGCCGAAGCCCAGCCGCGCCGTCATGGCGAACAGCAGCGCGGCCACACCGAAGGGCGCCAGGCTCAGCACACCGTCGATGAGCTTCATCATCACGTCATAGAGGCCCTGGATGGACTCGCGCAGGCGCTGGACAGGCTCGCTCGGCGTGAGCGCCACGCCCATGCCGAAGATGAGCGAGAAGACGATGAGGCCAATGAAGTCTCCATCCGCCGCGGCCTTGATGGGGTTGGTGGGCACCATGGAGACGAGCACCGCGCCGAACGAGGACGCCCCTGGCGCGGCGGCCGCCTGGATGGTCATCCCGCCCTGGGCCAACGCCCGGGCCTCGTCGCTCAGGCCCGCGCCGGGCTCCAGCGTGTTGACCAGCACCAGCCCGATGAGGACGGAGATGGAGGACAGGACGACGGTGTAGCCCAGCGTGCGAGCCCCCAGCCGCCCCACCTGCTTGAGGTCCAGCTCCGCCACGGCCACGACGATGGCGGAGAACAGCAGCGGCACCACGAGCATCAGCAGCAGGCGGATGAAGATCTGCCCCACCGGCGAGGCCACGTTGTCCACGACGAAGGCCAGCCAGGGCGCGCCGCCCGCGACGACGTTGGCGACGAGGCCCGCCACCGCGCCGGAGGCAATGCCAACGAGCATCTTCTGGTGCGCTTTCATCGAATCTCCGAGCCCTCCTCGCCGGAGGAGAATGGTCCGCGCCACCGGGCGGTAGGCGAAGATGGCATGCTGTCCTCCTCGTGGAAACCCTCGTTCGACTCACTGAGAACGCCGTGCCCCCCCTGCTCTTCCGCCGCCTGCTGCGACGCTTGGGTGCCGTGGGCACGGAGCGCCTGCGTCAGACCTACCAGACGACCTTCTGGTACGACTTCGGCCCCGCGGCCAACGTGGTGGAGGACATCATCCTCACGCTGCGCCCGCACATCGCCGGCAAACGCCGCGTGGCCGGCGTGGAGTGGTGGCTGTCACGCATGTACCCGACGGACGTGCGCGTGGACTTCCACCAGGACCGCGACGAGAAGCTGGCGCTGCGCACCGGCGAATTGGTGCACCCGCGCATCTCCTCCGTGCTGTTCCTCAACCGGGTGCGCGGCGGCGCGCTGGTGGTGACGCCCGAGTTGCCAGACCCGGCCAATCCGTCCCTGGCTCCCACGCGGCTGGACACCGCCGACCTGGTGACGCCCCGGCCCAACCGGCTGGTGGTGTTCGACGGCACGCTCACCCACGGTGTGCTGGACGCGGACAACCAGATTCCCGACGGGAAGCTGCCCGGAAAGTCACGGCAGCGCCGCACGCTGGTGATGAACTGGTGGGGCCACCGTCCCACCGACATCCCCGCGTGGGCGGACACGCGCCTCTACCGGGCGCTGGCGCGCTGAGCTTCCTCGCGGGCTGTCTCGCGCAGGCGGTGGGTGACGCGCTCGGCCCACTCCGGCTCGATTTCCAGGCACGCGGGCCGCCGGCCCAGCCGCAGCGCCGCCGACGGCATGGAGCCACTGCCCGCGAAGGGGTCCAGCACCGTGTCCCCTGGGCGGCTGTACGTGCGCACCAGCGGCTCCAGGACGGAGAAGGGCTTGTGGTGCGGGTGGCCGCCCCAACGCTTTGCTTCACCTTCATCGTCATAGCCGCCGACTACGGCCCAGACGGTGGGCAAATCTCCTGGCGCCAGCGGCGGCGCGGGCGTGCGGGCAATCACGAGCGCGACTTCGTAGACGCGCAGCGTCTGCTCGTTGGCGTTCTTGTCGGTGGTGCGCTTGCCCCAGACGTACTCGCCGCGCAGGTGCGGGTAGCCCAGCCCGCGCGCGGCGGTGAGGATGGGCTCCTTGCCCAGCAGGTTCGTCCAGATGATGAGCGGCGCGTCCGGCGTCAGGTGCGCGGTGGCGCTCGACAGCCAGGCCTCGGAGAAGGCGCGGTAGTCGCGCACCGTCTCGAAGCGGACGATGGGGTTCTGGTCGATCTTCTTGTGCGCGCGCGTGTCTCGCAGGTCCCCGCCCTTGCGCCGCCGGGTGAGCAGGCAGTACGGCGGGTCCGTGTGGAGCAACGCGGCGCGGGTGTCGCCCAACGCTGCGCGGTAGCCCGCCGGCTCGCGGGAATCGGCGTTGATGCAGCGAAGGGACTCGGGCGGGGAAATGGAGGTCATCGGCCTGAGCGGCACCCTACACGGCGGGGCGCGAGGCTCAAGTGGCGCGCTCACCGCGCCTGGAAACCCTCCAACTTCAAGGTCCGCTTGCGGCCCTCGTCCCACAGCTCGAGCGTGTACCGGCCGAAGTCCGCGGCCTCCGGCTCCTCCAGGACGATGATGATGGGCGAGCTGCCCGCGGCGTCCAAGGGCCCTTCCTGCCAGGGAGGGAGCGTCCGCATCCGGTTGCCCTGGGCGTCGGTGAGCGCCGCGCCGGCCGCCATCCATCCCTTCCCAGCCTCCGAGGGCAACAATGAAAGCCGCAGCGCGGCCCACCCGGGGGACAGACGGACGAGGCTCGCGCGGCGGACGACGAAGTCACCCGTCACCTTCCGGGGCGCCCAGTGCCTGAACATGACGGTGCTCTCGTCGAGGATGTCCGCCACCAGAGACTCGCGCGTGTACTCCCCTCCCGTGCGGGAGCGCTGGAGTTGCTGCACCTGGCGCTCCAGCCGGAGCATCCCCGCACGGAGTTCCTCCACCTCCTGCCGGTAGGACGCGGCGGACCGGGCATGGCGGTAGATTTCCACCTGGCGCTCCGGCCGCGTGGCATCCACGACGAGGTCCAACACGGCCCGATCCGGCACGGCGCCATCATGGAACCGGACCTCCAGCCGCAGCCGCTCCCCCTCCCGGAACGTGGGCGAGGGCACCAGCACGAGGTGGTCCTCCGTCACGCCGAAACGCTGGAACCGCTCACGGCCTTCGAGCGCCAGTTGCTCCGGACGGATGCGCGCATCGAAGAACAGGGTGGTGGACAGACCGGGGCTGATGCGGACCTCCGGCGGCGTGGCCAGACCTCCCGCCTGCACGTCAATTCGCCGCACCACGGCGGCACCCGCGGGCGCTTCCACAGCCGCGGACTCCGCCAGGGTGGCCCACAACAAGCCCCACGCGAGCACGATGAAAGTGGGCGAACCAGTCAAGGCCGAGCAACCTCCAGCAAGGACGCCTCCACACCATGACAGGTGGAGGGCTACCTGCGGTGCCCCATTTCTCCAAGAACCTGGGAGATCGCCAGGTTGACGCCCGGAAACATCATCGGTCTGCCGGGAGTGCTGGAAGGGTCATACTCCATCCCCACGGCTTCCCGGGCGGCGCTGTCCACGATGTTGGCGCAGATGGGGATGCGCCGGCCGTCCGGGTACTCCACCTCCGTGAACCACCCGTAGATGGCCGTCTTCCCGTGGTACACCGTCCCATAGAAGCGGCTCCCCTTCGGGAGGCGGCCGCTCCAAGCGCTCCGGACCTCGTCGATGGCATAGAGGGTGATGGGCTCCCCGTCTGGCGGCACGGGCACCGGACGCACGGAAACCTTGGGCGTCATGGAGAGCGTCAAGTCGTTGCCAATCATCTTGGGCGGGTGGAAGCCCAGCTTCGCCATGGAGTCCAACACCTCCGTCGGGCACTGGATGCGAGGCGGCATGTCCCGCACCTGGGGCCCGCTGGCGCACGCGGCCGAGAGGCAGGCCACGGCGGCGGCCTTACCCAGCGCGCTTCCTGGCGACGGGCGCTTCTTCAACGGTGACGCGTGGGCTGCTTCCCCCTCCGCGTCGGAGGAAGCCACCTGCGCGGACACTTCGTCCTGCGCGTCCGTGTCGTGGACCGCGCCCGCGTCCGGAGAGGACGGCACCGCCTCTAGGAGGGGCATCTCGGAGGGATTCGAAGAACGACTCGTCACTGCGTGACTTCCTTTCTCAATGGGAACAGGCGGGGCAGGAGCCGGGGCTCCCGCGATGGGCATCGCGAGGCGGCTCACCCCGAACACCACCAACCCCACGCCCAGCAGGGCGGCTCCCCCCCACCCCATGACGGCTCGGCGCCTCGAACGCGGTGCTGGCGGCGCGGGCGTCTCCGCCACGGGCGCCGCCGATGCGGGCACGGCGGGCGCCTCGACCGCGGGCACTCCGGGCGGCTCTGAGGGAGTGACGGGCGCATTCGCATCCGCCACGGGCACATCCCGGGGCTCCGGATTGAGGGGCAGCACCGCGGCGACCTCGGACGGCTCCCGAGAACGGACGGGCCGCGAGGACGTGGAGGCGTCGGGCACCATGCGCACCCGCGGCGCCTCCGCGTCGGCGCCCTCGGGCGGGCGGTCCAACGACACCTTCCAGGCGGGCTGCCGCTTCTCCTTGGCCACGTCCCAGAGGGCCTGAAGCAGGGCCTCCGTGTTGGCGTAGCGGTCCTCGGGGCGCTTCGCGAGCAGCCGCAGGGCGATGTCGCCCAGGGCGCGCGGCACCTTCGGGTTGACGACGTGGGGCGCGCGCGGCGTCACCGTTTCGATGGCGGGCAGCAGGCGGTCATACGGAAGCTTCGGGTCGAACGCGTAGCCATCCGTGAGCGCCTCGTACAGCAACGCGCCCAGCGCGTAGAGGTCCCCGGGAACGCCCGCGTCGAAGTTGGCCCCCTGCTGCCAGGTGCCCTCACGCAGGAAGGCGACGCATTCGGGCGGCAGCAGGTGAGGCGCGGCGGGCGCCACGCCCACCGTCAGCGTCGTGGCCCCGGGCAGACGCACCGTGCCCAGGTCGATGAGGATGGGGCGCTCGTCCTCGCGGCGGATGAGGACGTTGTCGCCCTTCATGTCCCGGTGGTGCACGCCCCGGCGGTGCAGGTCCGCCACCACGCGCACCAGCTCCGTGAAGACGGTCAGCAGGTGCGCCGCCGTGGGCTTCACCCGCCAGCGCCACTCATGGAACGTCTCGCCATCGATGTAGTCGGTGACGAAGTACAGGTAGCCGTCAGGAGGCTCGGGCCAGCGGTCCACGGCGTGCAGTGCCGGGAGGTTCGGATGGGGAGCGCAGGCCAGCAGCGCCGCGACCTCGTGCGCCAGCCGACCGTTGATGTCCTCTTCCTCCGCCGCGTGGAGTCCCGCCGGGCGAAGCGCCATCTTCAGCGAGTAGTGGCGGCCCGCCCGCTCCACCTGGAAGACCCGGCCGAAGCCCCCCGAGCCCAGCGAAGCCACCACGCGCCAGGGGCCGACCTCGCTGCCCGGGACGAGTTGATCCGGATGGAAGGGAGGCGACCTCACGGCCACGGCCACTGCCCTCCCCCCGCCCCACCCGCGACGTCACGCGCGGGACGCACGGCCCGTGGCGGCGCCATTCGCGCGAAAGACTCGGTAACCACCCAGTGAGCGGGGCTGGACAAGGGCAACCTCCAGGGTTGACCCTATCCTTTTCCCCGGGGATGTCACGTTTTCACTTACCCGCGAGGTAAGTCCGCTGCTCAGGAGGACCCAACGCGCTCCGTTGGGTCCACAGCCTCGGCGGCGTCCGCCCAGGCCCCGCTCAGCCGGGCCTCGGCGGCCAGCGCTTCGTCCCAGGACGGGCCGTCCGGCAGCAGGCGCGCCGAATGCGCCAGGACGAGCCGCTCCAGCGCGAGCTCCCCACACAGCCGCCGCAGCCCCACCGCGTCCAATCCCAGGCGCGCGAGGTGGGCCTCACGGCGCGAGACGGGCACGCGCTGGGCCTGCCACCAACGGGCCTCTTCCTCCGCCACCTCGGCATCGGAGACGCCCAGTCCCAGGGTGCGCGCCCAGCCCGCGAGCAGCGCCCGCCGCAACCCCGCCTCGGCCAGCGCCGGCGCGTTCGGGGACGCACGAAGGACGTCCAGCACCTGACCCGAGGACACGGCCCCGGCCTGCGTCGCCGTCACGTCATCCACCAGCCGACGACGCCGGACCAGGGATGACGGCTCGCGCGGAGCGCCGTGCGGCGCGGGCGCACCCGAAGCCACCCACTCCGCCGCCGTCCGGAGGCACGCGAGCGCGTCCTGTCGCTTCAGGTCCTCCGCGCCGTGCGGAAACCACGCGTCCCACGCGGCCCGGGTGGACGCGGACCAGCGAGGTGCCACGGCCTCCAGCACCCGCGCCCACGTCCGCTCCTGGTAGAAGACGGACTGGCCAGCGTCGACGAGCGCCCGGGCCGCATCGCGCGTCAGCACCCGGGCCTGGGCCGCGCATGCCGCCGCGTGCCGGACGTTGACCAGGGGCACCGTGAGCGGACGCCAGCCGTGCTCACCATCCGCGTGCAGCAGCGCCACCTCCGAGTCGTCCACCACGTCGCCGTCGCGGTACCACTCGAAGATGCGCCCCACGCCCACCACGCCGTGCGGCGCCAGCTCCGCCGCGCGCAGGGCGCCCATGCTGCCGCCTCCGAAGACGGCCACGCCCGCCTCCAGCGCCGCCAGCAGCTCGTGGTGCCACACCGAGGGCTGTGCCTCGAAGACGCCATCCACCAGGGCGATGGCCCGGGGCCGCAGCCGCTGCGCGCGCCACACGTCCCCCTGGCGCGCGGGGGGCAGCACCGTGCACGGCGCCAGTCGCTTCGCTTCAGCCTCTGGAAGCGAGGGCCCCAGGAACACCACGAGCTTGTCCGCGCGCCGCTTCATAGGAGCTCCGAGATGCGCATGCCCGGCACCACCACCTTCTGCACGTGAAGGCCCTCGACCGGTGACGACATCGCCACCGCCGCCGCCCGCGTGAAGCCCGCTCGCTGGAGCTTCGCCAGCACCTGGCGCACCTGCCCCGCCGCGGCGCCCTTCGCCCCCAGGTCCGGCATGTCCGCTGCGCGCCTCCGTGGACGGACCTGGGCACAGGCCTCCGCGAAGCCTCGCGCCGCCTCCCGGTCCGCGGCGGCCACGTCCTCGCGCGCGCCGTGGATGTCCGTCAGCCGCGACTGCGCCGCCTCCAGCAAGGCCTTCAGCAACGCCGCCTCGCGCGTCAACGCGCACGCATAACCCGCGGTGAGCGGCACCGGGCCCTCTTCCAGGTCCACCAGCACCGCCGCGCCCACCGGCAGCCCCACCGCGCCCGGCGTGCGCGCGGCGGGCGTGGCGTCGAAGAGGTACACACCAAAGCCCCGCTCGCGCAGCGGGCCAGCCAGGGCCTCCACGGCGGGAGCAAGCTCGAGCAGTTCGGGCGTTCGCAGCAACCGCCGCTGGACGACCTCTTCCGTCCACCCCTCCGGCATCATCCGCGCGAGCTGGTCCCGCTCCGTGGCCTCCAGCAGCGCGTGCAGCAGGGCCCGCCCCGCGTCCGGATGCGCGCCGGAGCCGTTGCTCGTCCACGCCACCGCCACCGGACCCAACGCGGGGCTCCCGGCGGGAGGCACGTGCAGGCCCTGCGCGGGCACCCACACCGGCTCACCGGAGTACAGCTCCCGCGCCTCGAGCCAGGCACAGCGCACGTGCGGGCTCCACAAGCGCGGCGCCACCAGCGCCCCCGCCGAGCCCAATTCGTCCGCGCCCCACAGCGCGCCCAGGTGGCCATCCAGCTCCGCTCGCGAGCCCCACACGAGGGCGTCCGGCACCACCGTCTCCGCCGCCCACAACTCCGCCGTCTCCAGCAGCGCGCCCCAGGCCGCGTCGTCGTAGGAGAGGCCCTTGCCGTTGCACACCTGGAGGATGTGGCCGCCCGGCCGCACCGCGCACGCCACCTCCACGCCGGTCCGGTCCAACCCGGTGACACGCGCCACCCGCGTCACGCCCATGGCCTGGGCCAATCGTTGTTGAAACCGCCGCGAAGACAGCTCGTCCCTGGGAGCCCGCACGGGCGCGGACCTTAGCCTGAACGCCTAACGCCTGTCCGGCGAGCCATGGCAAACGCAGTAAGGCCCCGGACACATGCTTTCCATCGGAGACACCGCCGCGGACCGCGGCATCAGCCGCGACCATGGCATGTCGTGGTGCCCGTCTACCGATACCTGGACGACGTGCTCCGCGACCTGCGCGCGAACCCGTCCCCGGCCCCTTGGCGGGCGCTCACTCCCACGTGCAGTGGTACTCGCAGTGCGGTGCGCCCCGGGCGCGGCACATGGGGTGGGTGACGTGCACGGCGCGGCCGCCACACAGCTCGATGGCGCGCTCGTGCCAGCCGATGATGGTGAGACAGTCCGGCTCGGTGACGTTCTCCGCGCCGAAGGTCCGCAGCACCGCGGCGCACGGGCCTGTCTGTTCATAGGTGCGTGAGCCCACCGCGTAATAGAAGCGGTAGATTTTCGGCGCCTGGCTCAGCAGGAAGTGCGGCTCGCCTGCCTTGACGAAGACATGCTGCGGACCATGCAGCGCCTCATGGGCGGAAGCGCGCCCCATCTCCAGGAAGGCCCGGTCCTTGTCCTCGGGCGACATCACCCCCGCGATGGCCGCGTCCAACCGAAGGTTCAGCTCCAGGGGATACCAGCCGACGGGAAGCAGCATCTGCCTCAGCAGCGCCTGGTCCTCCGCCGGCAGCCGCCGCAGCACCGCGTCCACCCCGGCCTGCCCACCGTGCTGGCGCAGCATGTTGAGCCGCGAAATGAGCACGCCGCCCTTGATGCGTGAGCCAGTTCCTTGGGTCAACATGCCCCCGTCCCAGGTAACAACCGCCCACCCATTGTCCCCGCGCGGCCTGCTCGCCATCAACTCGGGAAGGCATGTTTCCTGGCTCAATATCTTGCAATTCACGAACAACCAGAAATTGCTGACAGAAATCGGCCGAAATTAATCTTTATCTCCGTCCGGGGTTGGAGCCACGTGAGCATCAGGGAGACAGGCGGCCAGGTGGTGTCCCTGCCGGCGCGCATGGCCCGGGCGGGCCTGGAGCGTGCGCCGGACGAGGCGCTCTGCCGCGCATTCCTGGAGGGCGATCCGGCGGCCTTCGAGGTGCTGGTGACGCGGCACCGCTCGCTCGTTTTCTCGCTGGTGCGCCGCTACGTGACGCGCCCGGAGGACGCGGCGGACCTGGTGCAGAGCGCCTTCCTGCGCGCGTTGGAGGCCTCGCGCCGCGTCTTCGCGCGCTTCACGCCGTCGGGACCGGCGCCCTTCCGGGCCTGGTTGGTGCGCATCGCCCTCAACCTGGCGAAGAACCACGCCCGTCAGGTGCAGCGGTGGCGCCCGGTGCTGGTGGCCTCCGGGCCGGATGACGTGGTGGAGGACCCGTCGGAGTCCGCTCAGGACCGGCTGGAGCGAGCCGAGCGCGAGCGGCAGGTTCGCGCCGAGGTGCTCGCCCTGCCCCGCCGCCAGCGCGAGGTGCTGACGCTGCGCGTGGACGGCGGGCTGGCATTCAAGGACATCGCCGAGACGCTCGGCATCACGGAGAACAATGCGAAGGTGCAGTTCCACCATGCGATGAAGCGCCTCAAGGCGCGGGTGGGCGCGCCCGAGGAGAAGCACTGATGGCTGCGTGCCCTGACCAGGAAGAGCGGCTGGACCTGCATGCCGCGGGGGCGTTGGAGGATGACGAGGCGCTTGGACTCATCCAGCACCTGGAGGGCTGCGAGGGGTGCCGGCAGGCGCTCGCGGCCTCCAAGGAGCTGCTCTCGCTGGTGGCGCTGCCCGCGCTGTCACCCCAGGAGAAGACGGAGCTCCAGGAGCTGCCCCGGCGCACGCTGTCGGAGTGGCGCCGCGGCGCACGGCGCCAGGGTCTGGGCTTGAAGACGCTGGGCGCGCTGGTGGCCACCGTCGCGGCGGTGACGTTGGTACTGCTCGTGCCCGGCGCGTGGCGGGTGCCAGGCCTGGGACTGAAGGCGCCGGTGACGGCGACGGCGGCGCCCGCCACCGACGTCGAGGAACTGGACGCGGAGACGATGGCCGCCATCGAGGCCTGGGCGGGACTGGAGCCGCTGGACGCGGTGCTGTTCGAGGACTCCCAGGGCTGGGACGAAGAGTTCGACATCGATGTGGGAGAGACGCTGTGAGGACGAGGGTGCGAACGCGGATGGCGGTGATGATGCTGGCCCTGCTGCCCTGGGTGGCGGTGGCCGCGCCCACCGGGCGCGAGGCCCGCGTCGAGGAGCGGATGGAGCGCGCGGAGCAGCGGCATCGGCTGCGGCAGGTGCTGGAGCTGTCGGACGTCCTGGACCTGGACAACGCGCAGGCGCTGAAGCTGGAGGAGACGCTACAGCGCTTCGACGAGCGCCGCCGCCCACTGCGCAAGCAGGTGCGTGAAGCGGCGCGCATCCTCCACCGGGCGGCGCGAGGTGACAGTGAGGCCCTGGCGCAGGTGGACGCGGCGGCGCTGGGTGCCTTCGAGGCACGCGAGCGCATCGCGGCGCTCGACAAGGAGCTGTACCTGGCGCTGGCGAAGTCACTCCCCCAGGAGAAGCGCGCCCGGCTCGCGCTCGCCCTGGCGCGCAGCGAGGGCCGCCAGAAGATGAAGCGGGAACCCGGGAAGGATTAGCACCGAGGCCGGGGAGGACCGGGCATCCAGCCCGAGGGGGCCTCGTCATGCCGTGGCTACCGTCAGGGGGGCAACGGCGCGCACCGCGCCGCCACCGAGGAGGCTTCCTTGCGGCTGCTGACCCGAATCGCCCCACCGCTGCTGGCGCTCGCTGTCGCCGCGTGCTCCAGCATCGACGTGAACACCAACTATGACCCCACCGCCACGCAGAAGCTGGAGGGGTACCGCACCTATGCCTGGCTCCCACAGCCCACGGGCAAGGACGACCGCGTCTACAACCCCATCGTCGGCGCGCGCGTCGAGCAGTCAGTGGACCGCTACCTGCAGTCGCGCGGCTACCAGAAGGTGGAGTCCACTGCCAACCCGGACTTCCTCATCGGCTGGCACGGCGCCATCCACAATGCGCTGAAGGCGGAGACGGTGGACGCCTACTACGGCTATCCCTGGGGCGGTCCCTTCACGGACCCCTTCTTCGCGGGCGGCGCCGTCACCATGCCGGAGACGGAGCTGCGTGAGTACGAGGAGGGTTCGCTCATCCTCGACATCGTCGACCCGCAGTCCAGGCAGCTCGTCTGGCGCGGCACGGCCCAGGCGGAGCTGGACGAGAATGCCAGCGCGGAGAAGCAGCAGCGGCGGCTGGACGAGTCCGTGAAGGAGGTGCTGGAGCGCTTCCCGCCCAAGGCGAAGTGACGAGGGCCCTTCGCACGCACCGGCCTCGCGGCGACGGGCCTCCGCGAGGCCGGGCTTCACGGCGCGGGCTGCTCGGCGACCGTTCCCTCCTCCACGGCGCGGGCCGCGCGCAGGGACTCGGGGACGATGAGCGGCCGCTCCAGGCGCTCCCGCTCCCAGCCGCCCAGGTCCGCGCAGGCCTCGTAGGTGCTCTGGAGGAAGTCGAGCAGGTACGCCTTCGGGTCCTCCGCGCGCCGCACGTCGTCGTACGCCAACAGGTATTCCTTGATGTTGGCGTCGTACCGGGCCTGGGCCGGGCGCACGCTGGCGCGCGCGAAGCCCTCCGGCTCCGGGGCCGCATAGCTGTAGAAGGCCGCGCCGCCGGTGGCCTGCATGCCGGGCCAGAAGCCCGCGCTGCTGACCTCCTCGCAGTAAGCCTCCTGGGTGATGGGGTCCGCCCCGATGCGCGCAGGCGCGGGCCGGCCGGAGAAGCGCGTCACCGCCAGGTCGAAGCTCCCCCAGAAGAAGTGCACCGGGCTGCACTTGCCGGTGAAGCGCGCGCGGAAGTCCTCGAAGACGAGCGTGGCCTGAAGCAGCGCCCGCCACCAGCGCTCCACGGCTTCACCGTCATAGCTGGCGTGGTGCCAGTCCTTACCGAAGGGCGTGGTGTCGTCGGGAATCTCGACGGGCTGCTCCCAGATGCGCACGTCGATGCCCATGGAGCGCAGCGTCGCCATGAAGTCCCGGTAGAACTCCGCGACGGGCCGGGGCTCCAGCGCCATCACCCGGGACGGTCCACGGGTGGCGTGCACGTGCAGCTCGTGCGAGAGGAAGTCGAAGTCCACCTCGAAGGCGCCATTTCCGAAGGGAATGAGCCCCGTCGTCATGCCCCGCGCCGTCACGCGGAACGCGACGTTCCACCAGTGGTTCTGCGGCGGCGTCAGCGCCAGCTTCACCTTGCCGACGACCTGCGTGTACCGGTGCAACGTGGCGTAGGTGTCCTGCCACGCCTCCAGCGGCAGCGGCGGCCACGCCGTGTCCCGGGTGTCCATGGGGCCTCCCTTCAAGCCGAGTCGGCATTCAGGGTGAGCCCCCACCGGCGCCCATGCCAGGGCGCCAGCCAGGGCCGCATGCCTCCAGGGCGGGGACCAGAGGGCCAGCCCCCACGCGCCCTCTCAGGGGCTATGGCTGCGCGAGCGCGCTGTCGATGGCCGCCTTCAGCTCCGCGCTGTCCGGCGTCACCGCACTGGGGAAGCCGGCCTTCACCTGGCCGTCCTTGCCCACCACGTACTTGTGGAAATTCCACTTGGGCGCGGGGTGGTGCTGCGACAGGAACGCGTAGACGGGCGACTGGCCGTCCCCCTTCGTCTTCACCTTCTCGAACATGGGGAAGGTGACCTTGTAGCGGAGCTCACAGAACTTCTTGATCTCCTCCGACGAGCCCGGCTCCTGGCCGCCAAAGTCGTTGGACGGGAAGCCCACCACCACCAGGCCCTTGTCCTTGTATTCCTGGTGGAGCTTCTCCAAGCCCGCGTACTGCGGCGTGTAGCCACATTCCGACGCGGTGTTCACCACCAGGACGACCTTGCCCTGGTAGCCGGACAGCGTCTCCGGCTTGCCGTCGAGCCGGTTGGCGGAGAGGTGATGGAAGGACATGGGCTTCTTCTCGCTCGTGGGTTCGGACTTCGCGGGGGGAGGAGGCTTCGGCGCCGCGGCGAGCGCCGGGGTGAAGGCCAGCGCCGAGGCCAGGGTCAACAAGGGGAGGGTTTTCATACCGCTCCCCAGGATGCCCCAGTCCCCCGCCCGTTTCACGCCCGCCGCGCCGCGGCACGCGAGCGTGTGTCCTCATCCGAAAAGAGCGACTTGAGCACCCGGCCGGTAGGCGTCTTCTGCTTCGCCACCTCGCGGGGCGTGCCCTCCGCGACGATGTGGCCTCCCGCCTCGCCACCATCGGGCCCCAGCTCCACCACGTGGTCCGCTGCGCCAATCACGGACGGGTGGTGCTCGATGACCACCAACGTGTCGCCGCGGTCCACCAGCCGGCCCATGAAGGTGATGAGCTTCTCCACGTCGCCCAGGTGCAGGCCGGTGGTGGGCTCGTCCAGCACGTACAGCGTGGGTTCGTGCCGGGCAGAGGCCGTCAGCTCGGCCGCCAGTTTCAAGCGCTGGGCCTCACCCCCGGACAGGGTGTTGGAACCCTGGCCGAGTTGGAGGTAGCCCACGCCCAGGTCGGCCAGACACTCCAGCGGCGCGGCCACGCGGGGCAGCGCCTTGAAGACATCCTTGGCCTCGTCGGCGGACAGGCGCAGCACGTCGCCAATGGTGAGCCCGTGGTAGCGCACCTCCAGCGTGGCCGCGTCGAAGCGCGCGCCGTTGCAGGCCTCGCACGGCGTCACCACGTCCGGGAGGAAGGACATCTCATGGGAGATGGCGCCCTGCCCGTCGCACGCGGTGCACCGGCCGCCACTGGCCGAGTTGAAGGAGAAGCGCGTGGGCGTGAAGCCCTTGATTTTCGCCTCGGGCGTGGCCGCGAACACGCGGCGCAGCTCGTCCCAGATGCCCAGGAACGTCGCCGGCACCGAACGCGGCGTGCGGCCGATGGGTGACTGGTCCACCGACAGCACGCGCTTCACCGCCTCCGCCCCGTGCAGCGAGGTGAAGGGGCCGGGCTTCGCCGTGACGCGGTCCAGCTTCTCGCGCAGCGCCGGGTACAGCACCTGGCGAATCAGCGTGCTCTTCCCGGAGCCCGACACGCCGGACACCACGTTGAGCCGCCCCACCGGCAGCCGCAGGTCCACGCGCTTCAGGTTGTTGGCCCGCGCGCCCTTGAGCTCAATCCACTGCTTCGCCTCGCCCCGACCCGAGGGAGGCCGCACCTGCGACTCCTTCAAGGCCCGCGCGGTGGGCGAATCACTCTCCAGCACCACGTCCGGCGGCCCCTCCGCCAGGATGTGCCCGCCACCCCGGCCGCCCGTGGGCCCCAAATCCAGCAGATGGTCCGCCGCGCGGATGGTGTCCGAGTCATGCTCCACCACCAGCACCGTGGAGCCCGTGGCCACCAGGGCGCGCAGGTTGTCCAGCAGCCGGTGCGTGTCGCGCGGGTGCAGGCCGATGGTGGGCTCGTCCAGCACGTACATGGCGCCGGTGAGGCCCGCGCCCAGTTGCGCGGACAGGCGCAGCCGCTGCATCTCCCCGCCCGACAGCGTGGCCGCGTTGCGGTCCAGGGACAGGTAGCCCAGGCCCACGCGCTCCAGGAATTCCATGCGGCGCAGCAGCTCCTGGCGGGACGGCTCGCCCAGGAGCGCCCGGTCCCCCTTGAACTTCCAACCGCGCACCCGCGTCAGCGTGGACGCCACGGACTGCTGCACCACCTCATGGTAGCGCGCGCCCTCCAGCCGCACGCCCCGGGGGACGGGGGCCAGCCGGCTGCCACCGCACGTGCGACACGGCGCGACTTCGCCCTCGGCCATCGCCTCGGCGCCGCCCTGGATGCCGGTGCCCTCGCACGACTCGCAGCGGCCCTGCTTCGTGTTGAAGGAGAACCAGCGCGGGTCCAGCTCCGGCACGGCGGTGCCGCACTTGGGACAGGTGCGCTCGGTGGACAGCAGCGTCTCGCCCTTGCCGGCGTCCACCTTCACCGCGCCCTGGCCCCAGCCCAGCGCCTTCTCGAAGACGTCGCGCTCCAGCTTCGACAGCTTGCCCTCGTACATGACGAGGTCGATGTCGTGCTCACGTGTCTTCGCCAGGCGCGGCGGGTCATCCGTGGACGCGAGCTTCCCGTCGACGATGGCCCGCGAGATTCCCGCGCGCGCCGCCGCCGCGAAGATGTCCAGGTAGGTGCCCTTGCGCGAGCGCACCGCGGGCGCCAGCAACGTGCCTTCGCCCTTCATCGCCGTGAGCTGCGCGAAGAGCACGTCCGGCGCCAGGGAGGTGATGGGCGAGTCGTCATCCGGGCAGTGCGGCTCGCCCAGCTTGGCGAACAGCAGGCGCAGGTAGTGGGCCACCTCGGTGACGGTGGCCACGGTGCTGGTGGCTCCCGCTCGCGAGGTGCGCTGCTCCAGCGCCACCGACGGCGGCAGCGAGCTGATGCGCTCCACATCCGGACGCGGCATGGAGGGCAGGAACTGCCGCGCGTAAGGGCTCAGCGTCTCCAGGAAGCGGCGCTGGCCTTCCGCGAACACCACGTCGAAGACGAGCGAGCTCTTGCCCGAGCCGCTCGGCCCGGTGACGACGGTCATCTTCCCCAGCGGGATGCGGCACGACACGTCGTGGAGGTTGTGCTCGCGCGCGTGCTCCACCTCGATGGCGGGGACCTCACCCTTGCCCGGCTTGCGCAACTTCACCGCGCGGCCCAGCGGCTTGCGCTCGCCCCGCAGTGCCTGGGCGGTGGCGCCCTTGCCGCGAGCCACGTCCTCCGGCGTCCCTTCCGCCACCAGCCGGCCACCGTCACGGCCGCCCACGGGGCCCAGGTCGATGACCCAGTCCGAGGCCTTCATCACCGCCACGTCGTGGTCCACCACCAGCACGCTCGCGCCGAAGTCCACGAGCGCATTCAGCGCGGTGATGACGTGGCGCACGTCCTCCGCGTGCAAGCCAGCGCTGGGCTCGTCGATGAGGAACAGCGTCCCCTGCGCCTCATTTGCCAGCGCCCGCGCCAGCTTCAAACGCTGCGCTTCGCCCCCGGACAGCGTGGACAACGGCTGACCCAGCGGCAAGTAGCCCAGCCCCAGCCGCGCCACCGGCCCCAGCGTGCGCTTCAGCGCCGTGTCGCCGCCGAAGTGCTGGAGCACCTCGTCCACCGTCATCTCCAGCACCTGGGCCACGCTGAAGCCCTGATGGCGGACGGCCAGCACCTCTTCCTTGAAGCGCCGGCCGCGGCACACCGCGCACAGCAGCGCCACGTCGGCGAGGAACTGCATCTCCACCGTCTCGTAGCCCTCGCCCGAGCAAGCCTCGCAGCGGCCCTTGTCGACGTTGAAGGAGAAATGCGCCGCCGTGAGGCCGCGCACCTCCGCGTCGGGCTCGGAGGCGAAGCGCTCGCGCAGCCGGTCCCACGCCTTGGTGTACGTGGCCGCGTTGCCGCGCGAGGTGCGCCCCAGCGGGGACTGGTCCACCAGGGTGATGGCCTTCACCGCCTCCATGCCCTCCACCGCGTCCACCGCGCCGGGTGCCTCCACGTCCTTCACGCCCAGCCGCCGCGCCAGGTGCCGGTACAGCACCTCGTCCATCAGCGTGCTCTTCCCCGAGCCGCTGGGCCCCGTCACCGCGCACAGCACGCCCAGGGGCACCTCCACCGTGAGGTCCTTCAGGTTGTGCTCGCGGGCCCCCCGAATCACCAACGCCCCGGTGCGCGTGCGCGGCGTGCGCGGCACCTCGTCCACGCCGGCCAGCAGCCGCCCCGTGGGCAGGTCCTGCTTCTTCGCCAGCGCCTCCGGCGTGCCATCGAATACCAGCCGCCCGCCCTGCTTCCCGGCCCCGGGCCCCAGCTCCAGCACGCGGTGCGCCGAGCGGATGACCAGCGGATCATGCTCGATGACCAGCGCGATGTTGCCCCGCTCCGCCAGCTCCGCGATGGCCTCCGTCAGCGGCGGCACGTCGCCCGGGTGCAGGCCCACGGTGGGCTCATCCAGCACGAAGAGCGCGCCGGTGAGGGACGTGCCCAGCGCGGCCGTCAGGGACACGCGCTGCGCCTCGCCGCCCGACAGCGTGCGCGCGGGGCGGTCCAGCGTGAGGTAGCCCAGACCCACCCGCTGGAGGTAGCGCAGGCGGCCGGCCAGTTCGCGCCGCGCCAGCTCACCCTGTCCCGTGATGGTGCGCAGCGCGTCCAGCCGCGCCAGCGCATCCGTCAGCTCCAGGTGGTGCCACGACGGCAAATCCAGCCCGCCCACTCGGTACGCACGCGCCTGGGCGTTGAGGCGTCCGCCACCACAGCTCTCGCACAACGTGTAGGCGCGATAGCGCGCCAGCAGCACGCGCACGTGCATCTTGTACGTGCGGCCCTCCATCCACCGGAACCACGCGCGCACGCCCGGGTAGGCGCGGCCCTCGTCGTAGTCGCCCTCGCCCTCCAGCACCGACTCGCGCTGCTCGGGCGTCAGCAGGCCCCAGGGCTTGTCCCACGGAATCCCCCGCGCCTTGCACCAGCGCTGGAGCATGCCGCGCTCCCACGTGGTGGACTGGCCGGACCAGGGACGGATGGCCCCCTCCGACAGGCTCAGCTCGGGGTTGGGAATCACCTTGCCCCAGTCGATGCCAATGGTGCGGCCGAACCCACGGCACGCGGCGCACGCACCCACCGGCGACTGGTAGCTGAAGAGGCCGGGCCGCGCGGCCTCGAACTCCCGCGCGCACTTGGGGCACACCAGCCCGCGCCGCAGCCGCTGGGGCACGCTCTGCCCAGGGACGAAGAGGTGCGCCTCGCCGTCCGCGCGGTTCCACGCGTCCTCCAGGGCCTGCGTCACGCGCGACAACTGCGCGTTCGTCAGCTTCACCCGGTCCACCACCACGCGCGCGATTCCAGCCGGGTCGGTCGCCTCGGCGGGACGGAGCGACTCCAGCTCCTTCACCTCGCCCTGCACCATCAGCCGGTGGTAGCCGTCCTTCAGCAGCCGGGCCCGCGCGTCCAGGAAGGCCGCCGTGTCGGGGATGCGCAGCGGGAAGGTGAGGATGGCCTGCGCGTCCGTGTGCTCGCGAATGGCCGCGGCCGCTGCCACGCGCGCGTCCGTCCGCACCGCCTCCACGCCGCAGGTGCCGCAGACGGGCACGGCTTCACGGGTGAAGAGCGCGGACAGGTACGGCTCCACGTCCGCCAGCGTGGCCACCGTGGAGCGCGAGCTCTTCACGGGCGCGCGCCGGTCCACGGCCACGCCCGCGGCCACGGGCTCCAGGGCGTCCATGGGCGGCCGCTCCAGCCGCTCGAGGAACTGCCGGGCGTACGGGCTGAAGCTCTCCACGAAGCGCCGCTGCCCCTCGGCATACAGGGTGTCGAGCGCCAGGCTCGACTTACCGGCGCCAGAGACGCCAGTGACACAGACGAACTCCCCTTCCGAGAGGTCGACCGACAGGTCCTTCAGGTTGTGCGTGCGCGCGCCAACGAGGTGAGTCTTGTGCATACGGGTGGCAGGTTTAACGACTGGACACTTCGCCGCCAATCACAACTGAGGGAGCACCCGTGGGAACCCGCCTCCCTGGCTGGCGATGAGGCGGACACCCGGAGCCCGGAGGCCCGCTCAGGCGCCCGTCCAGCGCACCCGCAGGGCGTACCCCGCGGTCTGCCGCTCCAGCACCTCCACCTGGGGCAACACCTTGGTGCGCAGCAGGACGCCTTCCACCACGCCGGCGACGAAGTCCGGCAGCGGGTCCGGGTCCACGACGCGGATGCGCCATTCCCCCGCCTGCACCGGCTCCAGCAGCATCTTCATGTCCTCGCGCCCCGCCCGCAGATACGTGGGCAGTCGCGTCAGACACCTTTCCGTCCCCAACAGGGGCGCGGCGGTGGCGAAGATGCGACCCACCAGTGTCTGGGCGAACCCCTCCACATAGCGGTGCCCCAGGACGCGGTTGGCCGCCTCGGGCGGCTGCCCCACGCAGGCATAGCGACGGGCCACCCCCAGCGCCGCCCGCCACACCACCAGCGGGTAGTACTCCTGCGACGCCTCCATGTCGTAGCCAATGTCTCGCAAGGACTGGGCGAAGGACCCCGTGGGCTTCAACGCATGGACGAAGAGCCCTTCGAAGTTCCGCCGAGGCACCTGCACCGGCAACGGTGGGGGCTTCCGCGGCTCGGTGGCCGTCTTGTCGTCAAAGCCCCGCCGTTCCATGAGTTCCCCCTGTCTCCACCGGTCCACCCCGGTCCTGAAGCCAGTGTATCAGCCCGGGCGCTTCGTCACCTGCACGCCACACCGGCACGGCACCCCGCTTTTACAACAGCAAACGTCGTGTAACGATGAGCGTTCGTCATCAAGAGGTGTCCCATGCGGGTCCTGATTGTCACCCAGGGGGGAGGGGCGGACCTGGCGCCAGTCGAGTCCTGGCTGCGTGAGCAGGGACACACGGTGGTCACCGTGACGCGCGAGGCGGAGGTGCCCGCCGCGTGGCGCAGCGGAACGTGCGCGCTGGTGATGGTGGATGCCCGGACGGACCCCTCCCGCGTCCCGCTGGTGCGCGCACTTCGCAGCCTGCCCGGCGGTGAGGAATCCGTGTTGCTCCTCCTGGGCCACCGGGGCGCGCTGGGCGGACTGCGGCCCGTCCTGGAGGCCGGCGCCGATGATTTGCTCGCGTGGCCCGTGGATGAGGAGGAACTGGCGCTGCGGTTGGAGCTGGCCCACCGCCGCTTCGTCCGGCGCGAGGGCCGCAAGGGCCTGCCCTTCGGAGATGACCTGAAGGAGACGCTGCTGGCCGTCAGCCCCGTGCCCACGTCCATCACCACCATCACCGAGGGGCGCGTGGTGGCGGCCAACGAAGCCTACTTCGAACTCTTCGGCTACACGCGCGAGGAGGTCATCGGGCGCACCACGATGGAGCTGGCGCTGTGGCAGGCGCCCCTGAACCGCTCGCAAATCGTGGACACGCTGCGGCGCCACGGCACGGTGCGCGGCGTGGACGCGCAGTACCGCACCCGCGAGGGCGAGCTGCGGCACACGTTGCTCTTCATGGGCCTGGTGCCCTACGGCGGCACGCCCCACATCATCGCCTTCTTCCCGGACATCACCCCGCTCAAGCGCGCCGAGGAGAGCCTGCGCCGCTCGGAGGTGAGCTTCCGCACCCTCATCGGCAGCCTGCCGGACATGGTGGCCGTCTTCGACACCGACTCGCGCGTGCGCTACGCCAACCTCAAGGTCGCCACGGCCCTGGGCTACGAGAGTGCGAACGAGCTGCTGGGCAAGCACTTCTCCGACATCATCCCCAAGGAGGACTTCGCCAGCGCCAACGCGCGCATGCACGAAGCCATCCGCACCGGCCGCGCGGCGCACCAGGAGCGGCGGCTGCTCAAACGCGACGGCAGCGTGCTGCACGTGGAGTCCACCACCTTTCCCCTGCCCTTCGACGGCGAGGACTCCATCGTTGCCGTCTCCCATGACTTGACGGAGCGCTACCAGATGCAGGCGCGGCTGATGCTCGCGCAGCGCATGGCCTCCGTCGGCACACTGGCCGCGGGCGTGGCACACGAAATCAACAACCCCCTGGCCTACCTCACCGCCAACCTGGCCTTCGCACGCGAGGAGCTCACCGGCGTGCTGCCCACCGGCACCCGGAACATGGAGCCCCGGCTGGCGGAGGCGGTGGCCAGCGCCCAGGCCGCGCTCGCCGAGGCGCAGCAGGGCGCCGACCGGGTGCGCAGCATCGTCCGGGACTTGAAGACGTTCAGCCGGGTGGACTCAGCGGAGAGCGAGGAAGTGGACGTCCGGCAGGTGCTGGAGTCCACGCTGAACCTGGCCACCACGGAGATTCGTCACCGCGCCCGCCTGGTGAAGCAGCTCGACGCGGTCCCCACCGTGGTCGGCAACGAGTCACGGTTGGGACAGGTGTTCCTCAACCTGCTGGTGAACGCCGCCCAGGCCATTCCCTCCGGGACGCCGGAGCGCCATGAAATCCGCGTCGTCACCCGCCTTTCGGGCAACGGCCACGTCTGCGTGGAGGTGTCGGACACGGGCGCCGGTATCGCCAAGGAACACCTGCCGCGCCTGTTCGACCCCTTCTTCACCACCAAGGAGCCCGGGGTGGGCACCGGACTGGGCCTGTCCATCTGCCACAGCCTGGTGACGGCCCTGGGTGGGGAAATCCATGCGACGAGCGAGCCGGGCAGGGGCTCCACCTTCCAGGTGCTCCTGACCCCCTCCCAGCGACTCGGGACCGAGCGCCCACCGCCCGCTCCGCCGCCCGCCCCCACGGAGAAACGGGGCAGCGTGCTGGTGGTGGACGACGAGCCGCTCGTCTGCACGGCCCTGGGGCGTACGCTGCGTCCGCACCACGACGTCACCCTCTTCACCCGGGCCCAGGAGGCCTTGGAGCGCATCGAGGCCGGCGAGCGCTTCGACGTCGTCTTCTGCGACCTGATGATGCCGGGCATGAGTGGGATGGACTTCTACTCCGCCCTCCAGGCCCGCCACCCCGAGCAGGCCCAGCGGGTCATCTTCCTCACCGGCGGCGCGGTGACGCCTCAGGCCCGCGCCTTCCTGGAATCGGTACCAAGCCCCCATCTGGAAAAGCCGTTCGCTGGCAGGGAACTCCTCTCGCTGATCCAGGAACGGCTCGCGCACGCATAGCGAATTGTCAGCCTGTGGAAGAT
>NZ_SRLV01000037.1:0-77763 GCF_006518205.1 Myxococcus sp. CA005
GTGGGGGACATGGGGTGGGGGAGCGCGCGCCAGGCGGAGAGGGGACACGGGCCCGCCCCTCACGCGCTGGCGGCGGGGTCAGGCATTGAACTCGGCGGCGAGCTCCCGGCGGTCCTGCTCGCCGATGAGGTGCTGGGCGTAGCGGACCAGGTCCGCCTCGGTGAGGATGCCCTGGAGGACGCCGCCCTCATCCACCACGGGCAGGCAGCCGTACTTGTGCTCGAGCATCAGCGTCACCGCCCGGCGCAGCGGCGTGTCCGGGCGCACCGTCTGCACGTCGCGCGTCATGATGTCCGCGGCCCAGAGCGGCTGCGCGGCCGGGTCCGTGGCGTGGGTTGCGGCGGCGCGCAGCAGGTCGCGGTGGGTGATGAGGCCCACCAGCTTCTCTTGCCGCACCACCGGCAGGTGACGAATGCGGTGCAGCCGGAGCAGCTCATCCGCCTTGGCCAGGTTCTGCGTTTCCTTGAGCGTGACGACGTCACGGGTCATCAGCTCTCCGACAATCTGCATGGCGGTACTCCTGGCAGTTGGAAGACGACGATAGTCCCTTCATCGTTGCATCTCTGGGGCCAACAGGTCTGCCCCAGGGAACGGTGTTTCCCTGCCTTGGGGCACGCAAGCTTTGCGCGGAGGCCCGTCGCTCCGCAGGCATTGCGCGGTCGACAAGCGCTTGCGCCCGCGGCCGGGTTGAAGCCGGCCGCGCTGTGCGCTACATGCTCACCCCGTCGCTAGGGGTGTCCCGGAAGGGACTGAGACGGCCGTGGTCCCGGCCAACCCTTGGAACCTGAACCGGTTCGTACCGGCGGAGGGAAGCGGCCCGGGAGGCTTGCTGCCCCCCGACCGCCTGCCCGTCCGCCCTCTCAAGAGGAGATGCGTGATGAGCGGAGCGTCCAGAAGCCTGAAGGTCGACGGGAAGGTGCTGGAGGGAATCAGCCGGGGCCCGCTGCCAGCCTCGCGCAAGGTGTACGTGCCCGGCGTGCTGCACCCGGACCTGCGCGTGCCCCTGCGCGAAATCAGCCAGACGCCCACGCGCCTCGGCCACGGCCCGGACGCGAAGGAGACGGCCAACCCGCCGGTGCACGTCTACGACTCCAGCGGGCCGTATACGGATCCGGCCGCGGAGCTCGACCTGCGGCAGGGGCTGCCCGCGCTGCGCGAGTCCTGGATCCTGGGCCGCAATGACACCGAAGCGCTGTCCGGCGTGAGCTCCGAATACGGCCGCGCCCGTGAAGCGGACCCGCGTCTGGCGGGCCTGCGCTTCGCCCACCGCCGCTCGCCGCGCGTGGCGAAGTCCGGCGCCAACGTCACGCAGTTGCACTACGCGCGCAAGGGCATCATCACCCCGGAGATGGAGTACGTGGCGCTGCGGGAGAATCTCCAGGTGGAGGCGTCGCTCGCGGCCCAGCACCCGGGCCAGTCGTGGGGCGCGGCGATTCCGCGGGTGATTACGCCCGAGTTCGTGCGCGACGAAATCGCGCGGGGCCGCGCCATCATCCCGGCCAACATCAACCACCCGGAGCTGGAGCCGATGATCATCGGCCGCAACTTCCTGGTGAAGATCAACGCCAACATCGGCAACTCGGCCGTCACGTCTTCCATCGAGGAAGAGGTGGAGAAGATGGTGTGGTCCATCCGCTGGGGCGCGGACACGGTGATGGACCTGTCCACCGGCCGAAACATCCACGAGACGCGCGAGTGGATCCTCCGCAACGCGCCGGTGCCCATCGGCACCGTGCCCATCTACCAGGCGCTGGAGAAGGTGGGCGGCAAGGCGGAGGACCTCACCTGGGAGCTGTACCGCGACACGCTCATCGAGCAGTGCGAGCAGGGCGTGGATTACTTCACCATCCACGCGGGCGTGCTGCTGCGCTACGTGCCGTGGACGGCGAAGCGCCTGACCGGCATCGTCAGCCGTGGCGGCTCCATCATGGCCAAGTGGTGCCTCGCCCACCACCGGGAGAACTTCCTCTACACGCACTTCGAGGAAATCTGCGAAATCATGAAGGCGTACGACGTCAGCTTCAGCCTGGGAGACGGGCTGCGGCCGGGCTCCATCGCGGATGCCAACGACGCGGCGCAGTTCGGTGAGCTGGAGACGCTGGGCGAGCTCACCCAGATTGCCTGGAAGCACGACGTGCAGGTGATGATTGAAGGCCCGGGCCACGTGCCCATGCACCTCATCCAGGAGAACATGACGAAGCAGCTGGCCGTGTGCGGCGAGGCGCCGTTCTACACGCTGGGGCCTCTCACCACGGACATCGCGCCGGGCTACGACCACTTCACCAGCGGCATCGGCGCGGCGATGATCGGCTGGTTCGGCACGGCGATGCTCTGCTACGTGACGCCCAAGGAGCACCTGGGCCTGCCGGATCGGGACGACGTGAAGGAAGGCGTCATCACGTACAAGATTGCCGCCCACGCCGCGGACCTGGCCAAGGGGCATCCAGGGGCCCAGGCCCGGGACAACGCGCTGTCCAAGGCCCGCTTCGAGTTCCGTTGGGAGGACCAGTTCAACCTGTCGCTGGACCCCGAGCGCGCCCGCGCCTTCCACGACGAGACGCTTCCGGCGGAAGGCGCGAAGGTGGCGCACTTCTGCTCCATGTGCGGTCCGCAGTTCTGCTCCATGAAGATCACGCAAGAGGTGCGTGACTTCGCGGCGAAGCAGGGCGTGAGCGACGACACCGCGCTTCAGTCCGCGCTCGATGAGAAGAGCGCGGAATTCAAGAAGGCTGGGAGCCAGTTGTACCGCTAGGCGGGTGCCCCTTCAGATCACCTGTCCTGGACGTGACAATCAGAGCGGGTGCGTGTCATGGTGGACCCCGCTGGGTGCGGTGCACGCGCCCGAGACATCTTTGGAGGGGATTTTCAATGGAGACTCCGCCGCAGGAGCAAATGGGTTCGTTCATCAGTGGCACGCCGATGCCGACCCAGGATGAGAAGACGATGGGGCTGCTCGCTCACATGGGCACCATCCTGGCCAACTTCGTGGGCCTGGGCTTCGCCGTGCCGCTGGTGCTGATGCTGACGAAGGGCAAGGAGTCCTCCTTCGTCCGCGCCCACGCCGTGGAGTCGCTGAACTTCCAGATCACGGTGTTCATCGCGGCCTTCGTCAGCGCCATCACGGTTTGCATCGGCATTGGCGCCGTCCTGCTGCCCATCGTCGGCATCGTCGCCATCGTCTTCGCCATCATCGCGGGCCTGAAGGCGAACGAGGGTCAGCTCTACAAGTACCCGGTCAACATTCGACTGGTGAAGTAGCGCGCCACGCGGGGCCGGCGGAAACGGTCCTGGAACACTCGGGCGGGCCAGGCGCGAAGGCGCGGGCCCGCCCGTCGTGTTTTCAACCGCCGATGCCCATCATGGACAGCAACGTGGCGCCGTTGCCGGGCTCGGTGAAGCGGTGCCCTTCTGGCTTGTCGCCCAGCGCCCGGCGGATGGCCACGGCCAGCTCCACGTCGCTGGCGCCGCCGCGGATGAGCTGGTGCAGCGGCGCCTGCGCCCGGCCGCCGAGGCAGCTGCGCAAGTCGCCATTGGACGCCACGCGCACGCGGTTGCAGGTGCCGCAGAAGTTCTGTGTGAGCGGGGAGATGAAGCCCACGCGGCCTCCGGGCGCACGCCAGTAGCGCGCCGGTCCGGCGGCGTCGCCCGTGTCATCAGGCTCGGGTTCCAGCGGCAGTCCTGACGCCTGGAGCCGCTCTACCAGCTCCGCGGTGGGCACCGGCGTGCCCTGACCGAAGGGCATCAGCTCGATGAAGCGGGGCGTGAAGCCGCGCGCGTGCGCATAGGCGATCAGGGCGGAGGCTTCCTCGTCGTTCACGCCCCGCATGACGACGACGTTGAGCTTGAGAGACGCGTAGCCGGCGCCCGCCGCCGCGTCCACGCCTCGCAGCACCGCGTCGAAATCCCCCTGTTTGGAGATGCGGCGGAACGTCTCCGCCAGGAGGGTGTCCAGGCTCAGGTTGAGCTGGGTGACGCCCGCCTCGCGCAGGGGGCGGGCGAGCCGCTCCAGGTGGCTGGCATTGCTGGTGATGGCCAGGTGCTGGATGCCGGGCACCGCGGCGATGCGCCGGGCGATGTCGAGGATGTCCGGGCGGATCAACGGCTCGCCGCCGGTGAGCCGCACGCGGCGGATTCCCATGCGGGCGAAGACGGAGGTGATTCGCTCCAACTCCTCGGGGCCCAGCAGGTCCCGCTTGCCACCCCACGAAGCGGGCGAGCAGTAGCTGCACCGGAAGTTGCACCGGTCGGTGATGCTCAGCCTCAGGTACGTCATCCGCCGCCCCTGCGCGTCCAGCAGGGGCGGAGCCAACGCGGAAGGCGGGGGCTGGAGGGCAGGTGTCGTCACGGCGGACCTGTCCTCATAACAGCCGCCCCCCGTGCGGTCATCTCTTCCAGCCAGGCTCACCCCTTGTTGCCAGCCACCGAACGAACGACGGCGGACTTGGGCTCGTCCTCGTCACTGGCGGAGTGCCCAGGCACGGCGGCGTCCACGTCGTCGTCCAGATCCGTGAGCCGGGCCAGCTCCGCCTCGGCGTCATGGGCGTCCTGCTCGGCCTGCGGGAGCTGGAGCTTCTTCGTCGCCATCTCCTGCTTGATGCGGATCAGCCCCTCCTCGCCAATGTCGAGGAACGCCCGCACGACCTCCGGATCGAACTGCGTGTTGGCGCAGCGTTTGATCTCCTGGATGGCGTTGGTGAACGTCGTGCCCTTGCGGTAGGGCCGGTCGCTCGTCATCGCGTCCAGCGTGTCCGCCACGGCGAAGATGCGCGCGCCGATGTGGATTTCGTGCCGCTGGAGGTTGCGCGGATAGCCGGCGCCGTCCCAGCGCTCCTGGTGCGAAAGGACGATGGAGGCAGGCGTGTCCAGGAACGGAATGGCCTGGATCATCTGGAAGCCGATGTCCGGGTGCTTGCGCATCTCCAGCCACTCGTCCGGGGTGAGCTTGCCCGGCTTGAGCAGCACCGCGTCCGGCACGCCAATCTTCCCGATGTCGTGCAGCAGCGCGCCGCGTCCGATCTCCTCCAGCTCCTTGCCCTGGATGCCCATGCGCTGCGCGATGGCGGACGTGTAGCTGACCACGCGCTGGGAGTGGTCGCTCGTCTCGTGCTCGCGCGCGTCCAGGGCGGCCACCAGGGCCAGCAGCGTGTTCTGGTACGTGTTGGCGATGTCGCGCAGGGCGCTGCGCAGCTCGGCCGTCCTGTCCCGGACCTTGCGCTCCAGCTTCTTCTGGTAGCGCTTGCGGGCCATCTCGATGCGGCGCTTGGCCAGCGCCCGCTCGATGGCCCGGATGAGGTCCGTGAGCTTGGGTGGCTTGAGCAGGTAGTCCACCGCGCCGCGGCGCAGGCAGTCCACTGCCGATTCGGTGTCACCGTAGCCCGTGAGCATGATGACGGAGGTGTCGGGGAGCCGCTCGCGGAGGTTCTCCAGGAGCCAGAGGCCGTCCTTGCCCGGCATCTTCATGTCACTGATGACGAGCGGCGTCTCCTCCTCGCCCGCCAGGTCCAGGGCCATCTCGGCCCCGTTGGCGACGACACAGTTGTAGCCTTCCTCACGTAGCAGGACAGAGATGACGTCTCGTACGGAGTCGTCATCATCGACGATGAGGATTCGGGGTGGGGCAGGGGGGATGGCTTCCACAGCGAGCGATTCTAGAGGTTTCCGGGATTCATTGGCCAACGCGTACGGGAATTTACCATCGGATCAGGGTTCACGGCTGATCGATTGAGGGGCCTGGCGAGGGGACGACCCCTGGCGGTGGGTGGGACAGGCATGCTCCGCGTCCTGTCCGCCCCTCTGAATCAGGCGGCGGGACCGCCCGCTCGCTCGTGCCCCCCGCGTCCGAGGAGGCAGGGGAACGGCTCCCACCCTTGACGTCGGGTTGCGTCAGGTGCGGGGTTGGGCGGGCGAGCGATCGTACCGGAAGGGGGCCAGGTCCACGGCGGGACGCTCACCCAGTACGGCCTGCGCGACGAGCTTCGCGGTGATGGGGGCCAGGAGGATGCCGTTTCGGAAGTGGCCCGTGGCCAGGAAGAGCCCGGGCACGGGGCCTTCACCCAGGTAGGGCCGCTTGTCCTCGGTCCACGGCCGGAAGCCCGCCCACGTCTCCGTGACGGGCGCCGAGCCCAACTCCGGGCACAGCTCCAGGGCCATGTCGAGGATGCGCGCCAGCCCCGCCGCGGTCACCTGCTTGTCGAAGCCCACCAGCTCCATGGTGCTGCCAGCGATGACGCGGCCGTCCGCGCGCGGGACCAGGTAGCCCTTCTCGGACGTGACGATGCGGTCCAGCAGGGGCAGGCGTGTCTGGAATTGAACCATCTGCCCGCGCGCGGGCCGCACCGCCCGTGCCTCCACGCCGGCGCCGTGGACCAGGGCGGACCAGGAGCCCGCGGCCAGCACCACCGCGTCGGCGCGCAGCAGCTCGCCGTCCAGGTCCACGCCCACCGCGCGGCCACCCTCCTGCACCACGCCGCGCACGTAGCCGCTGCGGAACTCCGCGCCCAGCCGGGCGGCGGCCATCGTCAGGGCTCGCACCAGGAGCCGGTTGTCCAACTGATGGTCATCCGGGAAGTGCGCGGCGCCCACGGCCTTCGCGGAAAGGCGAGGCTCCAGGGCGCGGGCCGCGGCGCCGTCGAGCAATTCGGCCCGGAGGCCCATGCCACGCTGCCACGCCACCGTGGCGTCCAGGTGGTGCAGGCTGGCCTCGTTGAAGGCGACCTTGAGGATGCCGCAGGGCCGGTAGGCCACGTCCACGCCGGAAAGCTCGCGCAGCTCGGCGGCGAAGGCGGGATAGAGGCCGCGGCTGCGCAGGCACAATTCCAGGAAGGCGCCCGGACCGTCGGACTCCATCTGGGGCGCGAGCATTCCCGCCGCCGCGCTGGAGGCCTCCGCACCTGGAATGGAGCGCTCCAGCACGACGACGCGCACTCCGGCCTGCCGCAGCCGCAGCGCGATGCCGCAGCCCATGATGCCCCCACCCACGATGATGACGTCCGCGACTTGCATGGGCGCTTCCTGCTCGCACGCGCGGGTGTTTGCAAGCGTTGCGCGGGCGCTCCCCGGGCCCGGTTGACGGCGGGGCGCTTTGTCGTTACTCATGCTGCGATGCTCTCCGCGTCCCTTCACCATCACCATGCGCATCATCGGCTCGGCCCCGACGGGACCGTTCGCCATGCGCATGCCTGGGTGAGACGCTAGACGCACCCACCTCGGCACCTGCCGCAGCGACCGAAGGCCCGTCCCCCCAGGACGGGCCTTTTTTCGTTTTCGGGCCGTTGTCTCCTCGCAGTCTCGAAGGTCCCCCATGCTGCTGAAGATTGCTCTGCCCAACAAAGGCCGCCTCTCGGACGAAGTACGGGAGTTGTTCAATGACGCGGGCCTGGAGGTGCGGGCCCGGGGTGAGCGCGCGCTCACCGCGTCATTGGGCGGAGAGTTCGAGGCCATCTTCGTCCGCGCCCAGGACATCCCGGAGTTCGTGGCGGACGGCGCCGCGCATGCGGGTGTCACCGGTTGGGACCTGGTGTGTGAGTCCGGACGTGAGCTGGACCTGCTGATGGACCTGGAGTTCGGCAGGTGTCGCCTGGTGGTGGCGGCGCGGGAGGAGGGCGGCTTCGCCTCGCCGGAAGACGTGAAGGAGGGCATGCGGGTCGCGTCCTGCTTCCCCCGGCTGACGCAGGAGTTCTTCGCCAGGCGCGGGCAGCGGGTGGCGGTGGTACCAGTATCGGGCGCGGCGGAGATTGCGCCCCATCTGGGCATCGCGGACATCGTCGTGGACCTGACGTCCACCGGCTCCACGCTGAAGATGAATGGCCTGCGCGAGGTCGGCACGGTGCTGGAGTCCAGCGCGCGGCTGGTGGCGTGCAAGGGCAATCCGGTGGACACCCAGCAGAAGCTGGACGAGCTGAAGCAGGCGCTGGGCTCGGTGTTGGCGGCGCGCGACAAGCGCTACCTGATGGCCAACGTGCCGAAGGATTCGCTCATCCGGGTGCGCGAAGTCCTCCCGGGCCTCAATGGTCCCACCGTGGTGGACGTGCTGGACGGTGGTGACTTCGTGGCCGTGCACGCGGTGGTGCCGGCGAAGACCATCTACCGCACCATCAACGCGCTGAAGGCACTGGGCTGCGAGGGCATCCTCGTCACCCGCATTGAAAGGTTGATGGCATGACGGCCTTCCTTGCTTCGTCGACCCTGAGGTACCGCGGTCCTCTGTCCGCTCTTGCTCGGGAGGACGTCCGGCGTCTGCTGGACCGCGCGACTGGATCCGATGCCCGCGTCGCGCTGCGCGTGCGGGAGATCATCGCCCGCGTGCGAGCGGAAGGGGACCAGGCGCTCTTCGAACTCGCGCGGCAGTTCGACCGCGTGGAGCTGACGGCGCTGGAGGTTCCGCGAGAGGTCTGTGCCGCGGCGCTCGCCGGATTGGAGCCATCGGTCAGGGACGCGCTGGCCCGAGCGGCCCGCAACATCGCCCTGGCGCACGCGCCGCAGAAGCCGCAATGGGTGGAGGTCGAAACCGAGCCCGGTGTGCTCGTGGGCCGGCGGCCGGATCCGCTGGGCCGCGTGGGGGTGTATGCACCGGGAGGCCGCGCGGTGTACCCCAGCAGCGTACTGATGGGGGTGGTGCCCGCGAAGGTAGCGGGCGTGGGCGAGGTCATCGTGTGCTCGCCGCCGGGGCCCGATGGATTGCCACACCCCAGCGTGCTGGCGGCGGCATCTCTGGCGGGCGCGGACCGAGTCTTCTCGCTGGGCGGCGCTGGCGCGGTGGCGGCCATGGCCCATGGCACGGAAAGCGTGCCGCGCGTGGACCGCATCGTGGGGCCGGGCAATGCCTATGTGGCCGAGGCCAAGCTGCAGGTGGTGGGCGCGGTGGCGATTGAAGCACCCGCGGGCCCCAGTGAAATCCTGGTCGTGGCCGACGACACGGCGAACCCTGCCGCGGTGGCGCGGGAGATGCTGGCTCAGGCGGAGCATGACCCAGAGGCGGCTTGTGTCACGCTGGCGCTGGGGGACGCGCTGGCGGACGCCATCGCCGCGGAGGTGGAGCGGCAGGCCGAGCGCGCGAAGCGGTGGGAGATCGTCACGTCGGCCCTGGGCTCTCGCGGCGCGGTGCTGACGGTGGCGTCCCTGGAGGAAGCCTGGCCCTTCGTGGCGGACTTTGCTCCGGAGCATCTGCTCATCGCCACCGCGTCGCCGCGGGAGGACCTGGGGCAGGTGCGCAACGCGGGCACCGTCTTCCTGGGTGAGCGCTCGTCGGTGGCCTACGGCGATTACATGACCGGCTCCAACCACGTGTTGCCCACGGCGGGGTTGGCGCGGGCGTACTCGGGACTCAACCTGCTCGACTTCTACCGGTGGACCACCTACCAGCGCGTCGCGCCCACGGCGGCGGCGTCTCTTGCGGAGGACGTGGGGCGGCTGGCCGACAGTGAAGGTCTCTTCGCGCACGCGGACGCCGCGCGCGCCTGGGGGCGGCCATGATTCCCAGGCGGGCTTCGTATCGGGACATTCCGCTGTACGCGCCTTCGACGCGGCCGTGCCGGGTGGACCTGAGTGACAACACCAACCTCTTTGGCGTTCCGCCCTCCGTGGAGCGGGTTCTTGCCACCACCGTGTCCCGCGTACCGCGTTATCCGCGGGGTTATGCCCCGGACCTGCGCCGGGCGCTGGCTGCGTCCATTGGAGCGGCGCCCGACGAGATAACGACGGGCTGTGGCTCGGATGATGTCATCGACTCGGCGCTGCGCGCCTTCTTGGAGCCCGGGGACACGCTGGCCTATCAGGACCCGACCTTCGTCATGGTGCCGTTGTTCGCCAAGGTGAACGGACTCGAGGGCGTGCCGGTGCCGTTGAAGCCGGACTTCGATGTGGATGCGGACGCACTGCTCGGCACGGGGGCGAAGGTCATCTTCCTGTGCTCGCCCAACAACCCCACAGGCACCGCGCTGTCGCGGGCGGCGGTGGAGCGTGTTGTCGAGGACGCACCTGGCATCGTCATCATCGATGAGGCCTATGCGGACTTCGCGCCGGGGAAGGACTTCCTCGACCTGGCGCGACGGCGGTCGAATGTCCTGGTGACGCGCACCTTCTCCAAGGCCTTCGGGCTGGCGGGGCTGAGAGTCGGGTGGGGCGTCGGAGCGCCCGAACTGGTGGCGGAGCTCGAGAAGGCTCGCGGACCCTACAAGCTCACCAGTGTCGCGGAGGCCGTGGCCGTCTCGGTGCTGAAGGGTGACGCGGACTGGGTGCGAGCCCGTGCGGAGGAAGCCGTCGCCTGTCGCGAGCGGCTGCGCGGCGAGTTGGTGTCGTTGGGTCTGACGCCTCTGCCATCGGAAGCCAACTTCCTGATGGTGCCGCTGCCGGGCGCGTTGGCGGTCGCGGAGCGGATGCGAGAGCGGGACGTGAATGTGCGGGCGTTCCAGGCGCTGACGGGCGTGGGCGACGCGCTCCGAATCGGTGTGGGGCCCTGGCCCTTGATGGAGGCGGCGCTGGCGGCGCTGCGGGAGGCGCTGCGATGAGAGTCACCTTGTTCGACTACGGCGCGGGAAACCTCCACTCGCTGGCCAAGGCGCTGGCCACGGTGCCGGGCGCTGAGGTGCGCGTCCAGGAGGACCCCTTGCGTGCGCTGGACACCGACGTGCTGGTGCTGCCGGGGGTGGGCGCATTCGGTGCGGCGGTGGCGCGGCTCGAGCCGGGGCGCGAAGCCATGCGCGCGGCACTGGAGCAGGGCCTGCCGTGCCTGGGCATCTGCCTGGGCATGCAGTTGCTCTTCGAAGGCAGTGACGAAGGCGAGGGCGCCGGCCTCGGTTACTTCGCGGGCCGGGTGAAACGGCTGGCGGCGAAGCGAGTGCCCGAGATTGGCTGGAACCAGGTTGAGGACGAACGCACGCTGGCGGGTGCGCGGCTGGACACCGTGTACTACGCGCACAGCTTCGTCTGCCGCGCCGCGGATGCTTCGGTGGTGACGGGGTGGACGACGCACGAGGCGGACCGCTTCCCGGCGGCGGTGCGCAGGGGAAGGGTGGTGGGTGTGCAGTTCCACCCGGAGAAGTCCTCCACGGCGGGCGTGCGCTTCGTGCAGGCCTTCCTGCGGGAGGTGGCGCCGTGATTGCGATTCCAGCCATCGATCTGCGCGAGGGCGCGTGTGTCCAACTCGTGGGCGGCTCGTACGCGGCGGAGAAGGTCCGGGTGGAGGAACCGCTGGAGGCATTGAAGCAGTGGCGCCGTCACGGCTTCCGCGCGTTCCATGTCGTGGACCTGGACGCGGCGCTGGGCAAGGGCTCCAACGCGGACGCCATCTTCCAACTGACCGCCTACGAGCGAGGGCTCACCTTCTCCGTGGGCGGCGGCGTGCGCGATTCCGACCGGGTGGAGACCGTCCTGTCAGGCGGAGCCGAGTTCGTGGTGGTGGGAACTCGCGCCATCGAAGACGCCGGCTGGCTGGCGGACATCGCCAACCGCTTCCCCGGCCGGGTGGTGGTGGCCGCGGACGTGAAGGGGCGAGAGGTGGTGACGCGAGGCTGGACGGCGGGAAGCCATCGGGACATCCGGGAGGTGCTGGCGGCCTTCGAGCCCTTGCCGCTGGGGGGCCTGCTCGTGACGGCGGTCCACAAGGAGGGCCAGTTGTCGGGAGTGGACCTGCCGTTGATGCGGGAGGTGGCGAGCACCAGCCGGCACCGTCTGTACGCGTCGGGTGGCGTGACGACGATGGAGGACCTGCGGGCCCTCGCGGCGGCGGGCGCATACGGGGCCGTCATTGGCATGGCGCTGTACACCGGAAGGCTGGATGCGAGCGCAGTCGCTCGGGAGTTCGCGGGATGACCACTGTCATTCGGGAGACGAAGGAGACGCAGGTCCGGGTGGAGCTGGCGCCGGGCAAGGGCGTCACGAACGTGGACACGGGGTTGAAGTTCTTCGACCACATGCTGGCCACCTTCGCGCGCTACGCGGGGCTGGACCTCTCGCTGCATGCGCGGGGGGACCTCACGCACCATGTGATGGAGGACGTGGCCATCACGCTGGGCACGGCGGTGCAGCAGGTGATTCCAGCCACGGCCGCGCGTTTCGCCGAGCGCACCATTCCCATGGACGACGCGCTGGTGCAGGCCTGTCTGGATGCAGGGGGGCGCTTTTATTACCAGGGCCCGTTGAAGAACCGGCTCTACGAGCACTGGATGCGCTCGTTCAGCGAGCACGCCCGGGTGACGTTGCACCTGCGGGTGCTGCGCGGAAAGGACAGCCACCACGCGACAGAGGCGTCCTTCAAGGCGCTGGGGCTGGCGCTGCGGGATGCCATGGTGGACTCCGGCTCGGTGTTCAGCATGAAGGGCTCCGTGTCCCTGGAGGTGAAGTGATGCTCACGCGGCGGCTCGTCGTCTGTCTGGACGTGAAGGGCGGACGCGTGGTGAAGGGCGTCCAGTTCGAGGGACTTCGCGACGTGGGTGACCCGGTGGAATTGGCCCGGCGCTACGAAGCGGAGGGGGCGGATGAGCTGACGTTCCTCGACATCTCCGCCAGCGCCGAGGAGCGGGACACCTTGTGGGAGCTGGTGCGGCGCACCGCCGAGCAGCTCTTCATTCCCCTGGCTGTCGGCGGCGGGGTGCGCACGGTCGATGACGTGGGCCGGGCGCTGCGTGCGGGCGCGGACAAGGTGAGCATCAACTCCGCGGCGGTGGCCAACCCGGCGCTGCTCACCGCGTGCGCGGAGCGCTTCGGTGCGCAGTGCGTGGTGGCCAGCATCGACGCGAAGAGAGACGGCGACCGCTGGCGCGTCTACACCCATGGCGGCAGGAAGCCCACGGACCTGGACGCGGTGGCCTGGGCGCGTGAGTGTGTGGCTCGCGGGGCAGGGGAAGTGCTCCTCACCAGCATCGACCGGGATGGCGCGCGGACGGGCTATGACCTGGCGTTGACGCGGGCCGTGTCGGAAGCGGTCGACGTGCCCGTCATCGCCTCGGGCGGCGCGGGCAGCGCGGCGCACGTCCGGGCTGCATTCCAGGAGGGAGGCGCTGATGCGGCATTGGTCGCGGGCATCCTTCACGACGGCGTCACTACCGTGGGCGCCATCAAGGCGCTGCTCCGCGAGAGCGGCCTTCACATTCGGAGCCTGACATGACGGACTCGGGTAATCTGATGCAGGCCGCCGCCGAGGTGGCGCGGATAGCGGGTGACGCGGCGTTGGGGTTCTTCCGCGGTGGCATCGCGGTGGACACGAAGTCGGACGGCTCTCCGGTGACGGTGGCGGACCGCACGGCGGAGTCCCGTGCGCGCGAGTGGCTGGAAGCGCGCTTCCCCCAGGACGGCATCCTGGGCGAGGAGTTCGGCGAGACACGTCCGGGCGCGAAGCGCCGGTGGATTCTGGATCCCATTGACGGGACGAAGACGTTCATCCGCGGTGTCCCACTGTGGGGCACGTTGGTGGCGCTGGCGGAGGGCGAGCGCATCCTCGTGGGGGCCGCGTACTTCCCCGCGGTGAGTGAGTTGCTGGTGGCCGCGCCGGGGCGGGGCTGCTTCTGGAACGACCAGCGCGCGGCGGTGTCCACGCAGGCGGAGCTGTCCCAGGCCGTGGTGCTGTCCACGGATGAGCGCTTCCCGGTGTACCCGGAGCGCGGGGCCGCCTGGCGCTCGCTCGCGCGGGATGCGGCCGTGGACCGCACCTGGGGGGATTGCTACGGCTACCTGTTGGTCGCCACCGGGCGCGCGGAGGTCATGGTGGATGAGCTGCTGTCCCCCTGGGATGGAGCGGCCTTGCAGCCCATCATCGAGGAGGCCGGCGGTGTGTTCACCGACTGGACGGGGCGGCGGACCGCGTTCGGCGGAAATGGAATCGCCACCAACGCGGCCATGGCGCGCGTGGTGCGGGAGCGGCTCGGCGCCGTGGAGACACGCTGATGCTCGACCTGGACGCGCTCGACTTCGCGAAGGGCAACGGACTGGTGACGGTCGTCACGCAGGACGCGAGCACCGGTGACGTGTTGATGGTGGCGCATGCCGACCGGGAAGCCCTGGAGCGCACGCTGGCCACGGGGGAGATGCACTACCGGTCGCGCACGCGCGGCCCGTGGCACAAGGGCGCCACCAGTGGAAACGTCCAGCGCGTGGTGGCGCTCCGCGCCGACTGTGACGGTGACGCGGTGCTCGCGCGCGTGGCGAAGGCGGGCCCTGCGTGTCACCTGGGGACGAAGACCTGCTTCGGCCCGGGCCGTTGGGATGCACTGAGCGCGCTGGATGACACGCTCGCTCGGCGCGCCGCACCAGCGGAGCGGCCCGATGATGCGCCTCCCAGCTACACACGCCGCCTGCTGGAGGACCGCAACCTGCGCTTGAAGAAGCTGGGCGAGGAGGCCGCGGAGTTGGTGACGGCGTGCGCGGACGTGGACCCGTCACGCGCCGCGGAGGAAGCGGCGGACGTGCTCTACCACGTGCTCGTCGCGGTCCGGCCCCTGGGCCTCTCGCTCGACGACGTGAAGGCAGTCCTCGCCAGGCGCGCTTCGCGCTGATCCGCCGCGCATGTCCGCTGTACGACAGGAACCGGTGAATCCTGGAGATGACGCGGGCGTATACGTGTTTTCCCTGAGTGTCCGTGTCGGTCCAAGTGGATTTGTCCGTTTCCGCTGCAGGACAGGACTGTGTTGCCGGGCCAAATGAATGCCGGTTCAGGTGTCGTGCACTTCAACGAATGGAGTGTTCCTGCTACAGATCCGACCGCACGGCAGCGTGGCAAGCCGGGCGGGTGCCGGTCAGGCGCTCGCCTCACCGGAGGCATCGTGAACGGCCCTACCTACAAAGCGGAGATCATCGACCGAGTCATCTTCTCCCGCTGGGAGAATCCTCCGACCAAGGAGGACGTGACGCTGGTGCTGGCGCAGATGCAGGAAGCTGCGGCGCGGCTCAACACGAACCTCATCTACGTGGGGTCGGTGAGCTCGAAGTCGAAGGTGCCCGACGCGAACGAGCGCACCGTCCTCAACCAGTTCCTCATGGATGCCCGCCGCACCTGCGTGGAGCAGGCGTGGCTCATCTATGAAGGCACGGACCTGCAGCACAACCTTCAGCGCGTCATCATCTCCGGCGTGCTCATCCTCACGCGCACCTTCGACAACTTCCTGTCGGTCGCGAAGTCGGGTGACTCCATCGTCAAGGACGTGAGCGCGGTGCTGAAGAAGGACGCCGCGCCACTCTTCACACTGGCCAAGGAGCGCGGCCTCGTCGCCTGACGTCGGTCGGCGGCGCCTTCAGCGGGCGCCGTGGACCTCCAGCTCCTTCAGTTCGGTGTCCGCGCGCTCGGGGAAGACGCTCACGGCGTCCACGTCGCGCAGCGGCACCTGGAGCGGGCACTGCTCCCACTGACCCGTGCCGGTGAAACGGCACACGGTGGGGTTGACGAAGGCGAAGTCCTTCTCCGGGTCCTTCAAGCCCACGCCCTGCTGCGTCCGGACGATGGCGCGCACCGTTCCCGGGCCCGTGGCGCGGATCCTCACCGATACGAGCTGCTTCAGCGTGGGCGCGTAGCTCGCGCGCAGCGCGCCGTCCGCCTCCCATCGCTTGGTCTTGAGCGCCTTGCCGACCGGAACCCCGGTGTCCTCGTCCCGGTCGAACGCCTGGAAGCTGGGCTCGGTGCCTTCAATCCGGTCCGGCTTCATGGCGCTCGTCTCGGGAGGAATGGGCACCGCGGCCAGGGCGACGAGCGCGGGCGTGGGCGCCACGAGGTTCACAGCGGCGGCGCGCAGCAGCGCGTCATCTAGGAAGCCTGCCTGCGAGCAGTGAGGCGCCAGCTCCCCGGCGAGTGCGAGCACCGGGGGTCGTACGGTGAGGTCTGACTGGGCTGCGGGTGCGAGCCCCAACTGGACGAGCGAGGCACAAGCCCCACCCAGGCCTGGCCCCGCATGCTCCAGGTTCCATTTCGCGCTCGCGACATCGGCATTCGGCCCCACCGCGGCATTCAGCAGGGCCTGCCCCACGGCCCGGGCGCACGAATTGGCGGCCGGCGGGCAGTGCTCACACAGGCTGGCCAGCAGGCCACGCAGCGGTGTGGCTTCTCCCTCGGATAAGGGCGACCGGGCGTCCAGGGCCACGCCCAGCGCGCAGGCGCGAACGGGCGGCTGACGGCATGCGTCGAGCTGCTGGCGCGCTTCGTCCAGGACCCGGGTGTCCTGGGGCGTGCGGAGGGCGCTTTCGAGGGCCCGTTCCAGCGTCCGGCACTCGGGGGCGGAGGAGGGGTCGGGGGCCCCGGCCGGGGCGTTACCCGCCTGGGCCATGCGCCCGGGCCGTGGACTGGGCGCTTCCTCCTGGTGCGTCACACACCACAGGCGCCCGAAGGCGATGAGTGCTACGAACATCAAGAGGAGGGTTCGGAGCGGGAAACGGCGCACGAGCAAACTCCTTGATTCCAACCGGGACCGGGGGTTATCAGCCCACCCGGGTTCCATCCGCAATAATTACGGAGGCGTGCGTGGCTGAGACGTTCGACGTGGTGATCATCGGTTCGGGCCCCGGCGGCTACGTGGGCGCCATTCGCGCGGGTCAGCTGGGCCTGAAGACGGCCATCATCGAGAAGGACAAGCGGCTGGGCGGCACCTGCCTCCACCGCGGCTGCATCCCGACCAAGTCCCTGCTGTGGACCGCGGAGCTGTTCCACCATGTCCGCGAAGCGGCTGACTTCGGCGTTGACGTGAGCAGCCCGGCCATCAACTGGCCCAACGCGATGAAGCACAAGGACAAGATTGTCACCAAGGGTGCCAACGGCATCGACTTCTTGATGAAGAAGAACAAGGTGACGGTGGTGAAGGGCCACGGCCGCATCGCCGGCAAGGGCAAGGTGGAGGTCACCGCCGCGGACGGCTCCAAGCAGGTCCTGGAGGCGAAGAACATCATCCTCGCCACGGGCTCGGTGCCCAAGTCCCTGCCCAACGTCCCCGTGGACCACAAGCGGGTGCTGAACAGCGACTCCATCCTGCAGATCGACCGCGTCCCCAAGAGCATCATCGTGCTGGGCGCCGGCGCGGTGGGCTGTGAGTTCGCCTCCGTGTTCAACCACGTGGGCAGCAAGACCTCCATCGTGGAGTACATGCCCGCGCTGCTCCCCATCGAGGACGCGGACATCTCCAAGGAGCTGGAGAAGATCTTCAAGCGTCGCGGCATCGACGTGCACACCGGCTCCGCGGTGGAGAAGGTGGAGCACACGGCGGACGGCGTGCGCGTCACCATGAAGGTGGGCAACGAGACCAAGACGCTGGAGGCGGAAATCCTCCTGTCGGCGGTGGGCCGCTCGCCCGTCACCGAGGACGTGGGTCTGGACAAGACGAACATCCAGGCCGAGCGCGGCTACATCAAGGTCGACTCGATGCTGCGCACCTCCGAGCCGAACGTCTACGCCGTGGGCGACATCATCCCCACGCCGATGCTCGCGCACATGGCCAGCGCGGAGTGCGTGGTGGCGGTGGAGCACATCGCCGGGAAGAACCCGCAGCCCATCAACTACGACCTGACGCCGTCTGCCACGTACTGCTACCCCGAGGTCGCCTCGGTGGGCCTGACGGAGAAGAAGGCCAAGGAGCGCGGCTACGATGTGAAGGTGGGCATCGCTCCGATGGGCGCCGTGACGAAGGCCTCCATCTCCAACGAGGCCACCGGCATGATCAAGATCGTGTCGGACCGGAAGTACGACGAGGTCCTCGGCGTGCACCTCATCGGGCCGCACGCGACGGAGCTGCTGGCCGAGGCGTGTGTCGCGCTGAAGCTGGAGATCACCACCGAGGAGCTGGCCAACACCATCCACGCGCACCCGACGCTCTCGGAAATCGTGCACGAGGGTGCCGAGGCCACGCTGGGCCACCCGCGCCACTTCTAGGCGGCGGCGCCTCGCTCGCAGTCCCAGGGGCCGTCCCGGTGTGCCGTGGACGGCCCCTCGTATTTCCGGCCCCCGCGGCCGCGCGAGGTGACGGTCCCCTGCCTAGCCGCCCTCGCAGATGCTCCGGGCCTGTCCCCAGGAACCGGGGGCATTAGTAGAGAGGCGACAACTGGCGGACGACTGGTGGATGCTGACGCCTCGCGTCAGTGGCTTCCGCTTGAACGTCCTCCGTCCAACCCATAGAAGGCCCGCGATCCATGGCGACTCCCGACCGGTTCCCTCTGCCCCAGGTGACTGAGACCACCCGCAAGCCGGAGTGGCTGAAGGTGCGGCTCCCGCACGGAGAAGGTTACGAGCGGGTCAAAGCCATCGTGAAGCGCACCAAGCTGGCCACGGTGTGCGAAGAGGCCCGCTGCCCGAACATCGCCGAGTGCTGGGGCGGTGGCACCGCCACGGTGATGCTGATGGGCGAGGTGTGCACGCGCGCGTGCCGCTTCTGCCACGTGAAGGTCGGCGCGCCTCCTCCGCTGGATCCGATGGAGCCCATCCATCTGGCCCAGGCGGTGAAGGAGATGGACCTGGAGTACATCGTCGTCACGTCCGTGAACCGGGATGACCGGCCGGACGGCGGCGCCAGCCACTTCGCTTCCGCCATCCGCGAGCTGCGCCGGGAGAGCCCGCGCACCATCGTCGAAGTGCTCATCCCGGACTTCAAGGGCGTGGAGAAGGACCTGACCACCGTGGCGGAGGCCAAGCCCCACGTGGTGGCGCACAACGTGGAGACGGTGGAGCGCCTCACGCCGACGGTCCGTGACCGGCGCGCGAAGTACCACCAGTCCCTGCGCGTGCTGGAGTACCTCAAGAACCGCCCCGAGGGCCTGTACACCAAGACGTCCGTCATGGTGGGCCTGGGGGAGACGGACGCGGAGCTGGAGCAGACGTTCAAGGACCTGCGCGACGTGGGCGTGGACGTGCTGACGCTGGGCCAGTACCTGCAGCCGTCGCAGTACCACCTGCGCGTGGAGCGCTTCGTGACGCCCGCGCAGTTCGAGGCGTACAAGACGCTGGCCGAGTCCTACGGCTTCCTCTACGTGGCCTCCGGTCCGCTGGTGCGGTCCAGCTACCGGGCCGCTGAGTTCTTCATGAAGGGCCTGATGGAGCGCGAGCGGCTCGAGCGGCTCGGCTGAGCTTTGACGCTCCGATTCATGGCTTGACCCAACACCCCTGCTTCCCGGAAAGACGACCCCATGGCGATCTTCGAATTCAAGCTCCCCGACCTTGGTGAAGGCGTGATGGAGGGTGAGCTGGTGAAGTGGCACGTGAAGGCAGGGGATTCCGTCAAGGAAGACCAGGTGCTCGCCGAGGTGATGACGGACAAGGCCACCGTCACCGTTCCCGCTCCCAAGGCGGGCCGTGTCGTGAAGACGCATGGCAATGAAGGCGACATGGCGAAGGTGCACCAGCTCCTCGTCACCCTGGAGGTGGAGGGCGCTGCGCCGGCGCAGGCCGGTGGTCATTCCGAGGCCAGCGCGCCAGCGGCGGCGCCCGTGGCGGGTGGCCATGTCGGTGGTGCGCCTGCCTCGGCGTCCAAGGTGCTGGCCACGCCGGTGACGCGGCGGATGGCGCGCGAGCACGGGCTGGACCTGGCGTCGATTGCCGGCACGGGGCCACAGGGCCGCGTGACGAAGGCGGATGTGGTGGCGGCGCTGGAGGGTGGCGAGAAGAACGTCGTCGCGGCTCCGGCCGAGCAGAAGGCGCGTCCCGCGGCTCCTGCCGTCAGCTCGGGCGCGGCGGACGAGCGCGTTCCGCTTCGGGGCCTGCGCAAGAAGATCGCGGAGAAGATGGTGCGGTCGAAGTTCACGGCGCCGCACTTCGCCTTTGTCGAGGAAGTGGACGCCACGGAGCTGGTGGCCCTGCGCGCGCGGCTGAACGCGCAGTTGGCGGCGGCCGGTGAGAACATCAAGCTCAACTACCTGCCGTTCATCATCAAGGCGACGGTGGCGGCGCTGAAGAAGTTCCCGCACCTGAACGCGAACTTCGACGAGGCGTCGCAGGAGCTGGTGGTCCGCGGCGAGTTCAACATCGGCATGGCGGCGGCGACGCCGGACGGCCTCACCGTGGCGGTGGTGAAGAGCGCGGACCGGCTGACGCTGGCCGAGCTGGCGCGTGAGACGGCCCGCCTGGGCGCCGCCGCGCGTGACCGCAAGCTGAAGATGGAGGAGCTGACGGGCGGCACCTTCACCATCAGCTCGCTGGGGCAGAGCGGCGGCCTGTTCGCCACGCCCATCATCAACCACCCTGAAGTGGGCATCCTGGGCGTGCACCGCCTGAAGAAGCGCCCGGCGGTGGTGGGGGACCAGGTCGTCGTGCGCGACATGATGAACCTGTCGCTGTCGTGCGACCACCGCGTCATCGACGGCTCGGTGGCGGCGGATTTCACGTACGAAATCATCAAGTACCTGGAGAAGCCGGACCTGCTGTTCCTGGCCATGGCGTGAGGTGAGCGCCGTGGCAGGTCCACGCCCCTGACGTGAGGGGCGTGGTGGCCCTGGAGCCGGGCCGGGAAGCGCCTGATGCTGGGGCCCGCGTTCGAGGGCCGCGCGCGGGTGCCCCGAGCCGGTTAGGCTCTCCCCGTATGGCCGAGAACCCTCGCGAGCTGATCCGCGCCGCGCAGTCCGCCGAGACACAGGGAGACGTGGCCCGTGCGGTGGAGTGCCTGCAGAAAGCGGCGGAGCTGTGCCGACAGGCAGGTAATCCGTCCCGCGCGTTGCAGTTGCTTCGCCATGCGCAGCGGTTGGACGGCAGCCGCGCGGACATCGCGGATGCGGTGAACCGGCTGGAGTGGATGCCGGAGCCTTCGCTCACGCGGTCTGGGGCAGACGCTGACGACGAAGAGGCATTGCCTGCGTCCGGGGTGGTGCATTCCCTGGAGTCGGAGGTGTTGCCGGACGTCGTCCACCGGCAGCGGCTCATCGAGGATGCGCTGCGCGAGGCGGCCCTGCACGCCGGTGACGACGCGCCGCGCGACGCCGCCCAGGCCTGGGTCATCGAGACGGAGGTCGCGGAAGATCTGCAGCGGCTCGAAGCGCAGATTGCGCGCATCGCGGGGGTGGTCGCAGGGGCGGAAGATTCCTCGTCGCCACCGGATGCGACTGTGGACGTGCGGGGCGGCGTTGCGTCCATACCGGGTGATGGCGTGGGCGAGCAGGAACTTCTGGGCGTCGAGGAGCCCACGACGCAGCTTGCGTCATCTCGAATGGCGGGTGAGGCAGAGGAAGCACCCGCAGGAGAGGACATCCTCACGGATGCCCAGCCTCGGCGTCGCAGAGAGGCTCGGCTCGTCGAGCGCGGCCCTACGCGTGCGGATGCCGCGCTCGACGCATGGTGCTCCTTCTGTTGCCGTCCGCGTACGGACACGGGGGGCCTGGTCGCGGGGCCTGCGGGCGCGTTCATCTGCAAGAACTGCCTGTTCGAGTCGCAATCGCTGCTGGGCGACGTCACTTTGGTGCCTCCGCCCACGGTGTCGCGGCCGGAACGGCCCGTGACACCTGCCTTGGGGCTCGTGGGGCAGGGCGTGACGCAGGCGCTGCTGACGCAGTCGCTCGAGGCCCACGCGCGGACCCTCTTGGTCATCGGGCCCGAAGGCAGTGGCAAGAGCGTCTGGTTCCAGCAGCTCCAGCGAGAGGCCGTGGGCGTCATCACCCCCGTCGCGGACCTGGACCTGACGGCTTCCTCGCGCACGCTGCTGGTGGAGGATGTGGACCGCCTGGACGCGACGTCACACGCGGCCCTGCAGGCCTTCCTGGCCCGGGACAGCCGCCCCGTCGTCCTGCTGAGCGCGAGGGGCATGCGCACGGAGGCTCGGGGCCTGAGCCTGCGCGGAGACGCATACAGTGTTTCCGTGTCCACCACCGCCGCGCTGACTCAGGCCGTGCGCGGAACCGTGCCCACGGACATTCTGGAGCACGTGCAGGTGCTCCTGTCGCTCCAGGTGCCCACACCGTCTGAATTCGTGGAGATTGCCCGCCAGCGCCTGGCCTCGCGAGAGCCCGCGGTCTCCGTCTCCGAAGAAGTGCTCATGGCGCTGGCCCAGGAGGCCAGCCGCTCGCCGCGCGCCGGCCATGAGCTGCATGCCCTCCTCAACCGGGTACCCACGGGAACGTGGAGCCTGGCGCCCACCGTGAAGCCCTCGCCCACGCGGAAGGCTCGAAAGAAGCGAACGTCATGAACACCATCACCGTCTACCGCCTGGGCCGAGTGGAGTACGAGGACGGGCTCGCGCTGATGCACCTCTTCAGCGAGTCGCGCCGCCAGGGGCTCTCCGGCGATGTGCTGCTCCTCTTGGAGCACCCGCCCATCCTCACCCTGGGCCGTGCCGCGAAGCGTGAGAACATCGTCGCCAGCGACGCGCAGTTGGCGAAGGAGGGCGCGGAGGTCTTCGAGACCAACCGTGGCGGCGACGTCACCTACCATGGCCCCGGCCAACTGGTGGGCTACCCCATCTTCCTGCTGCCGGAGGACCGACGCGACGTGCGCCGTTACGTGCGCGACGTGGAGCGCTCCGTCATGCAGGTGCTGGCCCAGTGGGGCATCACCGCGGGCCCCATCCCCAAGTGGCCCGGCGTCTGGATTGGCGCGGAAGGTGCTCCGGACGCGCGGAAGATCGCCGCCATTGGCGTGCACCTGTCGCGTTGGCTCACCACGCACGGCTTCGCGCTCAACGTGAACACGAACCTGGACCACTTCCAGCTCATCGTCCCGTGTGGCATCCGAGAAGCAGGTGTCACGTCCATGCAGCGGGAGTTGGGCCGCGCGCTCCCCATGGCGGAGGTGGAAGAGGCCATCGCCAACAGCTTCTGCACCGTGTTCGACAGCGAGCGCGTGGATGCGCCGCCGCCGATGCGGACGGTGAGCATCGCGGTGGTGAAGGGCCGTGGTCCCGAAGCACGGGTGCTGCTCGTGCGCCGTCGCCCGGAGCGGGGCGGTTTCTGGCAGGTCCTCACCGGGAGGCTCGAAGCGGGTGAGTCGCCAGCGCAGGCCGCGGCGCGGGAACTGGAGGAGGAGACAGGCCTCCGCGTGCCGCTGGTGGACCTGGACTACCGCCACGCCTTCGCCCTGGGAGAGGCGCTGCCACCGCAACTCGTGGAGGAGAACGGCTTCGCCGTCCACGTGCCGCCGGACGCGGACGTGCGCCTGGGCGCGGAGCACGACGCCTTCGAGTGGGTGGACGTCCCCACGGCCCTGGAGCGGCTGCCCTTCCAGGGCCTGCGGGAGACGGTGAAGCGCGCTACAGCTTGATGACCAGGGACTCGCGAGCGGCGATGGCGTCGGGGCGGTGCTTGCGCACCTGACGCAGCAGCCGGTCCATTCCCGCGTCATCTCGTGACGGGTCGTGGTGGAAGAGCACCAGCTTCTTCACCCCAGCCTCGTCCGCCGCGTGTACGGCGGCCTGCCAGGTGGAGTGGCCCCAGCCGGTGCGAGCCGGCCCGGTGCGGCCGTGGTACTCGTCCTCGGTGTACATGGCGTCGTAGATGAGGACGTCCGCGTCCTGGGCGAACGCGTAGAAGGCCGCGTCCATGTCGCTGCCATGCTCCAGGTCGGTGGCGTACACCACCGAGCGGCCCTGGCACTCGACGCGGTAGCCCATGTTGCCGCCCGGGTGGTTCAGCTCAATGGTGTGAACCGTCGCCGGGCCCAGCTTCAGCGTCTGCGTGGCGGCCAGGTCCGTGTACGTGAGCTGCGCCCGGAACACGCCGTCCGCCGTCACCGGGAAGTACGGCGGCACCATCTGCCCGCTGAGGAGCTGCTTCACCGACTGCCCGTGCCGCGCCGGGCCGTAGACAGTCAGGTCGCTCGTGGGCAGGTACATGGGCCCGAAGAAGGGCAGGCCCTGCAGATGGTCGTAGTGGTAGTGCGAGATGAAGATGGAGCCCTTCACCGGCTTCTTCTTCGCCACCAGCGCATGCCCCAGCGCGCGCGCGCCGGTGCCCAGGTCGAAGATGAGCAGCTCGTCCCCGCAGCGGACCTCCACGCAGGGCGTGTTTCCGCCGTAGCGCTTCGTGTGCGCGCCCGGTGAAGGAATGGAGCCGCGCACACCCCAGAAGCGCACCTCGAAGGGCACGCGGACCTGGTTGCGCGCGACGGTGTTCCGTCGCCTCGTGAGGGGCTTCTCAGCCTGTCTTGGCTTCCGTGTCGTCGTCCTCGGCGAAGAGCTCAATCAGGTGCCCCGTACGCTCGCGCTTCGTCCTCAGGTAGTCGACGTTATGCGGATTGTGCTCGGTCCGGGAAGGGATTCGACGCCGGACGGGAATGCCTTCTTCGACCATGCCCGCGATCTTCAGCGGGTTGTTGGTCATCAGGTCCACCGAGCGCACATCCAGGCTCCGCAGCATCTCCGCCGCGATGTCGTAGGTGCGCAGGTCGTCCGCGAAACCCAGCTGCCGGTTGGCTTCGTAGGTGTCCAGGCCCTTGGACTGCAGGGCGTAGGCCTTGATCTTGTTCCCCAGGCCGATGCCGCGCCCCTCCTGCCGCAGGTAAAGCACGACGCCCTGTCCCGCCTGGGTGATGAAGTCGAGCGAGCGGTCCAGTTGCTCGCGGCAGTCGCACTTCAGGCTGCCGAAGACCTCGCTCGTGAGGCACTCGGAGTGGATGCGCACCGGCACACCCTCGTGTCCTGAAACCTGTCCCACCACGAGCGCGACATGCTCCCGCCCGTTGCGCTTGTCCCGGAACACGATGGTCCGCAGCGAGCCGCGCTCGGTCGGGATGTCCGCCTCCGAGAACCGTTCCAGGTGTTGCGTGTGCTTACGGGTCGGAAGGACCTGAGGTGAGCGTGTGTCCGACATGTTGAGTCCTCTCCAGATGCGGGCCCCTGTTTGGAGTCCTCAGGTTCTCAAGTCAAGGCGGCTCGTGCTTTCGAGCACGAGCCCCCAAGAGGATGCTCCACGGCGTCCTTCGTTCCTCAGGCCACCCATGAGAGCGGAAGCAGTTCTACCGCGTCCCCCTCCGTCAAACTGCTGGCTTCCCGAGGGAAATGCAGCAGGTGGGTGGCCGCCGCCGCAGAACGCAGGGCACCAGACGTTTGTGTCGCCAGCGGACGGGCCCACAGGTTGCCTTCTCTCCAAGCAGCCGTGACGCGGACGAAATGCGCCAGGCCGGAGGGCTTGGAAAGCTTGCCTTCCAGGCGTCCGGCTACGCGCCCAGGCCCCACCTGCGCATGCCCCAGCAGCTTGCGGAGGGCTGGGCGCACGAAGAGCTCGAACGTCACCAGGGAGGAGGTGGGGTTACCCGGAAGTCCAAAGAACAGCGTGGCGCCACGACGGCCCACCACCAGCGGCTTTCCCGGCTTGATGGCGACGCGCCAGAAGTGTTGCTCCACGCCCAACTCGGCCAGCACTTCCTTCACGTAGTCGCGCTCGCCCACGGACACCCCCGCGCTGGTGAGCACCACGTCGAACCCGTCCAGCCGGGAAAGCGCGGCCAGTACGGCGTCGCGCGTATCCCGAGCGATGCCCAATTGCGTGGGAATGCCGCCCGCGCGGCGGACCGCCAGCGCCAGGGACGGAGCATTGGTGTCCACGATGCGGCCGTTGGGTGGCTCGTCCGCGTGGCACAACTCGTCGCCCGTGGAGAGGATGGCCACTCGTGGTGCGCGCGACACTGGCACGGCTTGTCGGCCCTGGGCCCAGAGGAGGCCCAGTTCGGGGATGCCCAGCGGCGTGCAGCGTGCCAGCAACACCTGTCCCTCCCGAGCGTCCTCGCCCCGGGGCCGCACGAACTGGCCCGGGGCCACCGCTTCGAGCATGTCGACCTGATCCGCGCCGCTCTGGACCACGGGCCGTGTCCGCTCTCGCATCACCACCGCATCCGCACCCGCGGGGAGGGGAGCGCCCGTCATGATGCGGGCGCATACCCCGGAGGCCAGCGCCTGGTGGCCCACCGCGCCGGCGTAGATGGTCTCTCCGACGATGAGCCGGACGGGTAGGGGACCCGCCAGATCCGCGCTGCGCACCGCGTAGCCGTCCATGGCCGAGTTGTCCCAGGGAGGGAGTGTCCGCTGCGCCGTCACATCCTCGGCGAGCACGCGTCCCAGTGCGTCATCCAGGGGCAGCCACTCGGAGGGAAGGGGCGCGCACAGGGCCAGGATCTGCGACCGGGCTTCTTCTTCCGGCAGCAATGTGGCGGAGTCGTTCATGCCCGGCTTATAGCCATGCCGTGGCTTTGTGGCTTGAACCCGTTCACGAACAAAGTCCGTGAGATAATCAAGTGTTAGTTTGACAGCCTACCTGATCATCGTTACAAGCAACGGTGATCGCGAGGCTTGCCTGCCCTCTGGGCAGGTTCGCCAACCCGTTGAAAGGACACGGGAACTCTAAAGGAGACTGCGTCGATGGCCAAGCCCAAGTCCGGGGCCAAGAAGACGACTCCCGCTGGCAAGGCTGGCGCAAAGCCCGCTGCGAAGAAGGACTCCGCTGCCCGGCTGGATCTGATCAAGAACGCCTCCAAGCGGGCGGCGAAGGCGGCGACGAAATTGGCGAAAGCGGCATCGGACGTAACGAAGGGGGCCAAGAGCGCGGTGAAGAAGGCCGTGCAGGAGAAGGCCACCGCGAAGAAGGCCGCGCCCGCTGGGAAGACGGCCTCGGCAGCGAAGGCCGCCCCCCCGGCAGCGAAGACCCCGAAGGCACCTCCGGCGAAGGCGCCTCCCGCGGCGAAGTCCGCCGCGAGCGCCAAGGCGGCGAAGGCGAGCGCGGTACCCGCCGCCCCTCCGGTGGAGAAGCCCCGTCCTCGCGCCACCAAGTTGCCGCCTCCGGGCGAGCCGCTCACCAAGCGTGAAATGGAGCAGTTGCTGACGGCCGGCGAAGGCCGCGGCGTCACGGGCGAGGGCAGCCTCAAGGGCCGCCTGGTGGTCACCAATGACATGCCGCACCTGGTGGTCGTCGGCCGCGACAAGCGCGAGCTGACCTTCCTCCTCCAGGGCCCGGATCAGGAAGTCCTCCCGGCCTACGTGGACCACAAGGTCTCCGTCAGCGGGCTCATCCGTAAGACGACCAACCACGCTGGCGTGGTGGACGTTCGCAAGTACTCGGCCAAGAAGCCGGATGCCGAGGTGGTGGAGGCCGCCCCGGCGGAGACGGAGGCGCGGCTGCGCTACCTGTCGCCCGGTGAGGTCTCCATGGTGACGGCGGCCGGCATGGGCGCGGGCATCAAGGGCTTCGCGGGCGTGCGTGGCAACCTGGAGATGACGGGCGAGGAGTTCGTGCTCGTCGTGTCCAATGGCGGCACGCGCCAGCAGGTATCGTTCATCATCGAGGGCAAGGCCGCTGGCAAGGCCCTGCGCAAGCACGTCGGGTACACGCTCCAGGTGCAGGGCGTCGTCGACAAGACGTCCGGCTGGGGCGGCCGCATCATGGCGGAGAACGTGGAGCTGCGTCCGTCCGAAGCGCGCGCCGTGTCTCGCGACGAGATGGAGCTGGTGCACATCGAGGGAGAGGTCCCCACGTCCGTGGACGTGCGCCTCAACCACGGCCTCACCGTGCGCCTGCCCGAGCACCCCGGCTTCACCTGGGCCATCGAGCCCACGGTGGCCAAGCGCGTGGGCCTGCGCGAAGCCAACTTCGAGCCCGCGCCCGAGGACGGTCCTGGTACCCGCGAGTTCTTCTTCACCCCGCGCAACCCGGGCGCCTTCGATGTGGAGTTCTTCCTGGCCAAGGCGCTGTCGCCCGGCCTGGTGGACCGCTCCTTCAAAATCAACGTCACGGTCAAGCCCTGAGGGTCGTCGCCCGGAGCAGGTTCCGGGGGGCGGCCGGTCGCCGGGGGGTTCCCGTCCGGCCGCTTCGGGCTTACCCGTTCCCGTAGCGGCCGAGCCGCGACCCCACCGTGAGCCTTTCTCAAGACCTTCTCAAGCAGATCCTCGCTGAAGCAGACCACCCGCTGGGCATCAAGGAGCTTCTCCGGCTCGCGGGCCTGCACCCCGGACAACAGACGGAGCTCAAGCGCGCCCTGCGCGAGCTCGTCCGTCAGGGCGACATCCTCAAGGACGGCAAGCGCTTCGTGCCCCGGCAGCCATCGCGGCGCGAGGCCGACGTGCGTGCAAGGGAGCAGGGCGCTCCCATGGCGTGGCGTCAGCGCGACGCCGCCGGGCCCCGCGAGGGCGGGCCGGACCGCGGACCTCGGCATGCCGGGCAGCGCGCGGCGGGCCCTGGTGGCTTCGCGGCCCGCCGGCATGAGCCGGGGGCGCGCGGCAAGAGCGCGGGCTGGCAGGAGCGGGGCCCAGGGCGTGAGCGCCGGGGCGCTTCGAAGCATGGAGGGGGCTTCCGGCAGGAGCGGGCGGAGTGGCCCGGCCGCCGGGGCCGTTTCAGCGAGGTCGAAGAGGATGGCCTGCTAGAAGGCATCCTCCACGTCCACCGGGATGGCTTCGGCTTCGTGCATCCGCTGTCGGGGGAAGGGGACAACGTCTTCCTGCCGCCGCACGAGGCCCAGCGCGCGCTCGACAATGACCGGGTGGTGGTGGCCGTCTCGGGGCGGCCTCCTCGCCTGGAGGGCCGGATCGTCCGGGTGGTGCAGCGCCGTCGCGAGCTGGCGGTGGGCACCTACGTCGTGAAGGGCCGCTACGCCGTGGTGTACCCCACGGATTCGAGCTTGCCCGGCCCCATCCGTGTGCCGCTGACGCAGATGGCGCGCGAAGGGGACCTGGTGAAGGTCCAACTGGGCATTGGTGCCCAGATGCTGGACCCGGACCGGGGGCTGCACGGCGAGGTCGCCGGCTCCCTGGGCAAGCCCGGCACTCCGAGCGCCGAGGTATTGGGCGTTGCCTACTCGCAGGGGTTCTCCGACGAGTTCCCGCCGGAGGTCATGGCCGAGGCGGACCGCTACGCGGTGACGGTGACCGAGGAAGAGGTCCGCGGCGAGCACCGGCGCGATCTGCGCGCCATTCCCCTCATCACCATCGATGGTGAGGACGCGCGCGACTTCGACGACGCTGTCTGCGTGGAGGACCGGGCGGATGGGTGGCGGTTGGTGGTGGCCATCGCGGACGTGACGCACTACGTGTGGGAAGGCAGTGCGCTCAACGCGGAGGCGCTGCGTCGCGCCACGTCCGTGTACCTGCCGGACCGGGTGCTGCCCATGCTGCCGGAGCGGCTGAGCAACGGCATCTGCTCTCTACGCCCGGACGAGGACCGGCTGTGCATGGTGGCGGACATGACGTTCGACCGCCGGGGCCACCGTCGCTCCTACGACTTGTATCCGGCGGTGATGCGCAGCGTGGCGCGGTGCACGTACAACGAGGTGCAGGACGTCCTCGACGGCAAGGACGTGCCGCACCGCAACGCACACAAGCCCCACTTCGAGCGGCTGATGTCGCTGGCCCGCGCGCTGATGAAGATGCGCAAGGAGCGCGGCGCCATCGACTTCGACCTGCCCGAGCACAAGGTGGTGCTGGACGAGGACGGCCTGCCCGCGCGCATGGACAAGCGCGAGCGCAAGGACAGCCACCGCCTCATCGAGGAGTGCATGCTCGCCGCCAACGAGGCGGTGGCGACCTTCTTCCAGAACGAGGGCCTGCCCACGGTGTACCGGTTCCACGGCGAGCCGGACCCGGAGAAGCTGGCCACGTTCGCCGCGCTGGCGGAGGCCTACGGCTTCAAGATGCGCGTCGAGGACGGCGTGTCGTCGAAGGAACTGGATGCCTTCGTCAGCCAGCTCCAAGGCCACCCGGAGCAGCGGGCGCTGAACCAGCTCCTGCTGCGCTCCATGATGCAGGCCGTGTACACGTCGTCCCGCGTGGGCCACTACGGCCTGGCCGCCGAGCACTACCTGCACTTCACGTCACCCATCCGCCGCTACCCGGACCTGCTGGTGCACCGGCTGCTCAAGGCGCACTGGGCCCGGAAGGGGCGCAAGCCTTCGCAGTCGATGCTGGAGCGCGAGGAGGACCAGCTCGAGGACATGGCCGCTCAGTGCTCCGAACGTGAGCGCGCGGCGATGCAGGTCGAGCGGGAGGTGGTGTCCTTCTACGCGTGCCTGCTGATGAAGGACCGCGTGGGCGAGGAGTTCGCCGCCACCGTGGCGGCCATCACCGACTTCGGCTTCTTCGTCGAACTGGACGAGGTGCACGTCGAAGGCCTGGTGAAGGCCGAGACGCTGGGGCCCGGGGCGAAGCTGGACAAGCTGACGCACTCCCTGGTGTACGCGAATGGCCGCCGGGTGCGCGTGGGACAGAAGCTGCGGGTGCGGCTGACGTCCGTGAACGTGACGGCGAAGAAGATCGACTTCGAGGCGCTCCAGTTCGACGGCGAGGCGCCGCTGAGCCGTGTCGCGACGCGGGGCGAGCAGCCGCAGCGGCGTCAGGCATGGACGGCCGAGGCGCCGTCGCACCGCGAGCGGGATGGCCGGCGGGAGCGGGCAGGGCGTCCGGGCCGCCGCGAACGGGAAGCCGCCGCCGCGAGCCGGGGCGCGCCCTCCGGGCAATACGAGGAGACGGGGCCGGGCCGCCCGCGCGGACGCTTCTCCCGCGAGGGCCGTCGTGAGGAGTCCGCGCCGCACCGGAAGGAGCCTCGGTTCCCGCCCAGGGCGCCAGAAGGACAGGAACCTCCTCGTGCCGAGTCGCCCGCGTGGCCCAAGCGCAGGACGTTCATCCGCCCGGAGCGGCAGGCACCGGCGCCCGTGTCCGCTGAAACGGCCGAGCCGCTTCCGCCCGAAGCGCCGTCCGCGCCCGCTCCATGGGAATTGCCGGCGGGCGAAGACGCCTCCCGGTCTCCACACCCGGGTTTCGACCGGATTCGCGCGTTGGCGTCCCAGCGTCAGCGTGGGCCTGAACCCCGCGGTCCTTCTCACGGCCGGTCGTTCCAGAAGCCGAAGCCGCAGGGCGGCCCAGGGCCCCGGTTCCCCGCGCCCAAGCCCGGGCGCGAGTCCGAGGACGACAGGGCATTCTCGATGGAGCCCCCGCGCCCGCCGCCCGAGGCGCCCGTTGAAGCGCCCCCACCTGTTCCCAGCCGGGCCGTGACGGAAACCCCGATTCCCGTGGCCCCGGAGCCCGTGCGAGCCGAGCCCGTGCGAGCCGAGCCCGTGAGCGTCGAGCCGCCCGTGACTCCCGCACCCGAGGCAGAGGCGGCTGCGCCCAAGCGGAAGGCGGCGCGGAAGAAGGCCGTGGCGAAGGCAACGCGCACCCCGGCGCGGAAGAAGACCGTCGCGGCTGGCAGCGCCAGGCAGGCGGCCGCCACGAAGGCCAAGAAGCCCACCGCCAAGGCGAAGAAGGCTGCGCCTGCTCGGGCCGCCGCGAAGGCCACCAAGGTGGCCGCGACGAAGTCCAAGGCGAAGGCGCCGTCGAAGAAGGCCGCGAAGCCCGCCGTGGCGCGTGCCGCGAAGCCAGCGAAGGCTTCGGGAGCCGCGAAGAAGAAGGCGCCTTCGGGGCGAAAGAAGCGCTGAGACCGATGCGGGCCTCCTACTTCAAGGGAGGCCCGTGACTTCAGGAGGCAACGTGAGCTTCGTCCGGCTGCTGGGTGTCATGCTCGCCATCGCGGGCGCCGTGTTGCTGTGGTCCGGGCTGAAGGCCCGGGACTCGCTCGCGGAGCGGGCCACGGAGTTGATCACCGGCCGGAACACCGACCGCACCACGCTGTATCTGGCGGGAGGCGGCGCGGCGTTGGTGGGCGGAATCCTGATGGTGCTCGCAGGCGGAGGCAGACGGCGCCGCTGAGTCGTGGGCCCGAAATCCAGATGGCCGCCATCGGCTGAAACACGAAGGGCCCGGAACCGGCTCGCGGTTCCAGGCCCTTGTGTACGGTCCGGCAGGCTGCGGTGGGTTACTGCGCGGGCGCCGCCGCCTTCGCGGCCTTCTGTGCCTCACCGAACTTCTTCGTCATCTCCGCGAACTGCACCTGGTACTCGTCCATGCGCTTCTGGTGCTCGTCGGCGCGAGCCGTCGCTTCGGCGACGACTTCCTTGTTCTTCGCGTTCTCGGCCGCCTCGGACAGCGCCATCTCCTTCTGCTGCCGCTCGAACTCCATCAGCCGGCCCATCACCACGCGCTTGTTGAGGTAGGTGTTGGCGGAGTTGGGGTTGATGGCGATGACCTGGTCGTAATAGCTGAGCGACTTCTCCAGGGACTCCTTGATGATGGGCGCGCCCATGGAGCGGGCGCCGCCGCGCTGCGCGTAGATCTCCGCGATCCACCCGAGCGACGCCTCGTCCTTCGGCTCCAGCTTGAGGGCCTCGTTGAAGTACTTCTCGGCGTCCTCGGTGGTGCCGCCGGTCATGTACATGCTGGCCAGCGTCCGGTAGATCTCCGCCTTCTCCGCGGGCGTCGTCTTGAGCTCGCCCATCTTCAGGACGGCCTCGGCGGCCTCGTTCATCTGCCCCATCTGCATGTGGGCGAAGGCCTTCTTCTCCCAGACCTTCTCCTGCTTGGGGTCCGCCTGGAGCGACAGCGCGTAGGCCGCGGCGGCTTCCTTGAACTCCTTCTTGCTCAGGTGGTCGCTGCCGACGATGCGTTGCTTCTTCGCGGTGTCGTCCTCAGCCTTACACCCGACGACTGCGCCGCCCAGCGTGAGCGCTCCGACCAGCAGACCGACTTTTCCCAGGCGCTTCATATCTGTGCCTCTCAAGATTCTTGAGGACCCACCCTCACGGGTCCTGATTTGCCGGGGAGCATACCCGAAGTCGAGCCGCCGCGGCCCTTCGCCCGATGGCCTGCTCCCTGGTGAGCAGGCAGGCCGCGCACCGGATGTCCCAGCGCGTCATGCTGTCAGCACGAGCTTGACCAGCTCTGGCGGGCTGCCGACGCGCATGGGCGGTCCCCAGAAGCCGCAGCCACGGCTGACGAAGATGTTGGAGTCACCGTGCGCGTACAGCCCGGCGGAGTGCTCCCACGCCAGACCAATCAGCATCGTCATGGGCATGAGCTGTCCACCGTGGGTGTGCCCCGAAATCTGCAGGTCCACGCCGCACTCCGCCGCCACCTTGAAGTTCGCGGGTTGGTGCGCCAGCAGCACCGCGGCGCGGTCGGAATCCCGCCCCGCGAGCGCCAGCTCCAGGTCGTAACCCTTCTTGTTGCGCCGCCGACCTCCGCTCCAGTCATCCACGCCCACCAGGTCGAAGGATGCGCCCTTGTCACCGATGGGGACGTGCCGGTTGCGCAGCACCGAGATGCCGAGTGACTCCAGGAAGGCCGACCACTCCTCGTCACCCGAGTAGTAGTCGTGGTTCCCGGTGACGAAGTAGCTGCCGTAGCGGGACTTCAGCGCGGCGAGCGCGGACACGTGGCCGCCCAGCGAGGCCACGTCGCCATCCACGAGGTCTCCCGTGATGGCGAACAGGTCGGGGCGCAGCGAGTTGGCCTGCTGGACGAGCGCGTCCATGTAGCGGCGCTGGATGAAGTGGCCTACGTGGATGTCGGTGAGCTGCACGATGCTCAGTCCGTCCAGGGCCTTGGGCAGCTTGGGAATCCTCACCGCCACTTCCGTGATGAGCGGCGGCGAGAAAGCGCGCCAGCTTCCGTAGGCGGCCAGCCCGCCTCCCGCGACGAAGGCGGTACCGGCCACGGCCTGGCCCAGGAATCGCCGCCGGTCCTCGTCCACGGTGGGGCTGGATGCTGGCGCGGGAGGCGCGGGAGGGGCGTGTGGCCGCAGCCGTCTTGCCAGGGCCGTGAGCCCCCGGCCGGCGTCCGTCAGGAGCAGGGCGATGACGAGGCAGAGCGCCACGCCCATCCACGTGTACACCGCCATGGTGAGCAGCCCTTCGGCGCTCTCCGGAAGCAGGTCCAGCACGGTGCGCCGGTTCCCCAGCACGCCCGTCATCAGCACGAGCACGCCGATGGCCAGCAGCCGAGGCATGCGGCCCTGCACCAGGGGGCGCACCAGCCGACGGTACACATACAGGTGGCCCAGCACCGCGCCGAGCCCGATGAGCATCGAAAAGGAGAAGAGTCGCAGCGGCATGACGGAAGGGGCGCGGGAGGGGCCTCACGGTACCACGGCACGGCCCGCGATGAGCCTGGCGCCGGGGATGCGAAGCGCCCTCCACCGGGGGGCTGCCGGGCTCGCGGGGCGTCAGGGCGCCTGATAGAGGCACACGCGTCAGCCTGGGAGGACCATGGACATGGACAAGGTCATCGTCATCACTGGAGCAAGCAGCGGCATTGGCGCGGAGCTGGCGCGGCAAGCGGCCGCGAAGGGCGCCCGGCTGGTGCTGGCCGCGCGCCGCAAGGCGGAGCTGAAAGTGGTGGCCGGCCAGTGTGGGCACGAGGCACTCGCCGTGGTCACGGACGCGACCCGGCGCGCGGACATGGAGCGGCTCCGTGACGCCGCGCTCGCCCGATTTGGCCGCATCGACGTGTGGGTGAACAACGCGGGGCGAGGCATCACGCGCTCCGTGGCGGAGCTCACGGACGAGGACCTGGAGACCATGTGGCGCGACAACGTGAACAGCGCCTTGTACGGGATGCAGGCGGTGTTGCCGCACTTCCAGTCGCGCGACGCCGGGCAGTTGGTGAATGTCTCCAGCACCCTGGGGCGGCTGCCCATCGTTCCCCACCGTTCGGCGTACAGCGCGGCGAAGCATGCGCTCAACGCGCTCAGCGCCTGCCTGCGCCAGGAGCTGCGTGAGACGTACCCGGGCATCACCGTGACGGTGGTGATGCCCGGCGTGGTCGCAACGGCATTCGGGGACAACGCGCTTGGCGGAGGGCCCGATTCGCGGGGGCTGCCAGGGGCTCAGCGCGTCGAGGATGCCGCGACAGTCATCCTCGATTCCATCGAACGTCCGCGTGCCGAGGTCTACACCCAGGCGGCGACCCAGGCACAGGTGGAGCGGTACTACCAGGATGTGGAGGCCTTCGAGCGGGGAGGCACCTGACGCATCTGAGCCGTCCCCGCGGCGACGTCAGAGCACCCAGGCGCGCCGGGTGTTCACGTCGCTCTTGAAGCGGTGGTAGGGGTTGCCGGAGTCCTGCACGATGATGGTCTCCGACCCGTCGTCCAGGATAGCGGTGACTCGGATGTCGTTCAGGTTCCAGTTGTCACCGGTCTCGAAGGGGTTGGACTGCCCGGATTGAAACCGGATCGCGAACTCGCGCATGTTGCTGTAGAGGACGCCGTCGGGGAGTTCGACATCCACGGTGCGCGTTGACCCGTTGGGCCAGTTCGCGCCGTTGTTCAGGTTCTGGCTGATGGAGATGTGGCTGCCATTGATCGCCGTGTAGCTGAACTCGGCGAAGGCGTTGCTCGCTTTGCGCAGGTCGTCGCTTCCGGTGACGATGCGGACACGAAGGTGCGTCACCTGCCGGTCACCATCCACGGCGTGTGCCTTGCCAGGGGTCATGAGGAGCATGGCCACGGCCAGGGTGGCTGTGACGGCAGCCACGAAGCGCCTGGAATACGTGGTCGGAGTGTGGGTCGTGTTCATGTGAGACTTCTCCTTGCTAATTCGGGAGTGGGCGTGTGTGTCATTGGCTCGCTGCACGCCGCCCGCGAGCCGATAGGGACCCTGCCTTGGCGCGTTTCACGTGAACACTGCCAATCTTTTTGCACTGCCCTGACCACGCGGGCGTGGGGCATTGCCCTGGGATGGCGAGACACGCGGTGCTCATCCTGGTCGTGGCCCTGTTCCGCGCGGCGGCGTTCGCCGCGCCCCCGCCCGAGGGCTTTGGCGGACATCCGGAGTCCCTGCGCATCCGGCTGGTGACGATTGGCCCCGGCGCGGACATGCACCAGCGCTTCGGTCACAGCGCGCTGTGGGTCGAGGACACGCGCCTGAAGAAAGGCCTTCTCTACAGCTATGGCACGACGTCCATCGCGAATGGGGGACCGGTCCGCTTCCTCCTGGGCCGGCCGACGTTCTGGGCGGCGCGCCTGTCCGTGGAGCGGACTTTCCTGCTGTACCGCGCACTGGCGCGGTCCATTGACGTGCAGGACCTCATGCTCACGGTGGAGCAGCGTCAACGGCTCCTGGCTCGGCTGGAGCGAGACGTCCAGCCCGCTTCGCGTGAATATGCCTATCACCCGCTCAAGGACAACTGCGCGACGCGTGTGCGGGACGTCCTTGATGAGGCATTGGGTGGCGCGCTTCGGGAAGCGCTCACGGAGCCGGCACGTGCCACCCAACGAGAGCTCCTCCGGCGATACATCCAGACGCATCCGGTGTCGGAGCTGCTCTTGATGTTATGGCTGAACGACGCCGTGGACGCGCCCGCGACTCAATGGGAGGAGGCCTTCCTGCCTCGGGAGCTCGCCAGGCTGCTCATGGGAGTGTCCTACGTGGATGGCTCCGGCAGGCGCATCCCGTTGGTAAATCGCGAGGGGGCCTCATCCCCGTCCATGGACGCGTCCGCTCCTGTCGACGCCGGCTGGGAAGGAACCTCCGCCTGGGGGCTTGGCGCAGGAGGCGCGGCCCTGGCCATCATCCTCGCGTTCCTGCGTGGGCGTGGCACGCACCGGATGTTCCAGATTCTCTTCGGCCTCTATCACGCCGTGTTCGGGCTCACGCTCGGCGCGGCGGGCGTGGCGCTGGGTGGTTTGATGCTGTTCTCCAGGCTCGATGTCATGCAGGGCAATGAGAACCTGTTGCTGGCCAATCCGCTTGCCTTCGGACTGCTTCCGCTGGGCATCCTCATGATGTCCGGCAGTGAGCGCGCGGAGCGCTGGGCACGCCGATGCGTCTGGCTGCTCGCGGCGGGTTCGTTGCTCGCGGTGGTGCTCAAGCTCTTGCCCTCATTCGACCAGGACAACCGCAGGCCCATGGCCTTGTGGCTGGTGGCGAACCTCGGACTGGGGCTCGCTCACGCCTGGCGGTTGCGCCGGCCATCCACGGCGCCTGCTCCTGCCGCCGGGGCGAGGGAAGGGGCCCGCGGCTCTACCCGCTGGTGGGCAGTGTGACTTCGACCCGCGCGCCTCCCTCGGGCGGGTTGCAGGCGCGCAAGGTGCCGCCGCTTGCCTCGACGAGCCCGCTCACCAGGAGCATGCCCAGCCCAGCGCCCTCTGGCTTGGTCGTACCGGCCCGGGGGCGTTCCCCCTCCAGCAGCCCCGGTCGGAAGCCCGGTCCATCATCGCTCACGCTGAGCAGGACGCGGTGCAGCGCCGGGTTCGGCTCCACGCTGATTCGAACCGTGCGCGCGCCTTGCCGGCCATCACCCTCACAGGCGTTCACGAACAGGTTGGTGACCACGTGCGTGAGCCCTCGCTCTCCACCGACAATCCGGACGCTGACGTCGTTGGCGGCGGCACGCGCCAGGCCCGCTGTTCCTTCCAACTCGAACCGGACCCGGGCGAACCTCGCCTGGACGACCTCCATGGCACGGCGCAGCGTGGCGCCCACGTTCACCGCCGTCGCATCTTCAATCACAGTCAGCTCGCTCAGGGTCCGGGCCTTCACGCTCTCGATGAAGCTGCTCAGCTCTCCCAGGTCCTCGACCAGGGCGCTCGCATGGCCGGGCGCGCTGGCGCTCAGGGGCTCGCGGAGGAGGAGGTCGGCGCGCAGCCTCGCCGCGGACAGCAACGTGCGCACGTCATGGTGCTCGCGCAGCAGCGCGCGCAGGTTCGTGCGTGCACGCTCCATGTGGACACTCGCGGTTCCGGCCTCCAGGACCAGCCGCCGTGCAATGCCACAAATCACCGAGGCGAAGACGCCCGCGCTGCCGATGAAGATGAACAGGAGCATCAGCTCCTTCGCCCCGTAGGTGGACTGCCCTGCATTGACGTGGAGGTCGACCGCCGTCAGACCCGCCATCAACAGGAGGTTGGCCGCCGTCCCAATCCAAGCGGCCGAGGGCGACAGCCGCAGCGCGGTGATGAAGGCCACCGCGATGGCCGCCGCGGGGTCTGGCATTCGCAGCAGGCCGGTGTAGTGAGGGCCATGCCAGAGCACCGTGGAGAGGAGGGACGCATGGGCGAAGACGGCGTCCAGCACCGTGGAGGCCACGAGCAGCTTCGCGCCGAACATCCGCCGCCGAGCCGCCCACAGCGCCATCACTGACGCCGCGATGCTGCCCAGCAGCAGGGGAAGCTGGAGCCATGCCGCCGCGGCACCGCCCTCGGCGTGGGCGCCACCCAGCGCCAGGAAGCGCGTCAGGATGAGGGCACAGAAGACAATCCGGCCCCCGCTGACCAGCGCTTCGCCCTCGTTCGAAGCGTCGGACAGCACCCGCTGCGCCATCTGCTCCAGCGCCAGCGGTCGAGGACTCTCAGGCATTCATGGTAAGTTGCCATGGGTGGGGCGGGTCCGACATCTCCTGGTCGTCGAGGACGCCACGCGTCTTGCGCGTGCGATCGAGGAGGCGTTGCGCTCTCGCGTCGAGCGGTGCACCCATGCGGCTTCGCTCGCCGCGGCGCGTCAGGTCCTCCAATGTGATGCGCCCGACGCCGTCATCCTGGATGTCAGCCTTCCAGATGGGGACAGCATCGAGCTGCTGGCGCCGCTGTGTGAGCTGGAGCCGCTGCCGCATGTCATCGCCATCAGCGGGACGGCGACGGCGGAGCAGGCCTTCCAACTCGCGCAGGAGGGCGTGCGTGCCTTCCTTCCCAAGCCGCTGGACCTCGCGCGGCTGGAGTCCGTTTGGCTGGAGACGCTGGCGCGTCCCCCCGATCTGGTCACCGCGCTGCGGGCGAGCGCGGGACGGGTGCCTCTGCACGGCTTCGAGAGCCTCGTCCGCGACACGTTGGTGGACGAGGCCCTGGCGAAATCCGAAGGGAGCGTGCGCGGGGCCGCGAAGCTGCTCCGCATCTCGCGCCAGCTCCTCCAGCACATTCTCGGCGGCCGGAAGTAGACGCCATGTCAGGTGCGGGCTTCCCGCTCCCCACGATGCACGCGATTCGCTTGTCATCCGCCATGTCGTCCCTCCTCGAGTCAGGCCCGCAGACGGACACCGGCTACTCGTAACGGAGCGACTCGATGGGCGCGAGGCTCGCCGCGCGCCGCGCCGGCCAGATGCCGAAGAACACGCCCACGGTCGCCGAGAAGGCGATGGCCACGATGATGGCCTCGGGTGCCACCACCACCGTCCAGCCCGCCATGCGTTGGAGCATCGCCGCGCCGCCCATGCCCAGCAGCAGGCCCAGCGTTCCTCCGGCGAGGCACAGCACCAGGGACTCCACGAGGAACTGGAGCATGATGTCCGTGCCGGTGGCGCCCAGCGCCTTGCGCAGACCAATCTCGCGCGTGCGCTCCGTCACCGACACCAGCATGATGTTCATGATGCCAATGCCTCCCACCAGCAGGGAGATGGCGGCGATGCCGGCCAGCAGCAGGGAGAACGTCTGCGTCGTCTCCTGCATGGTGTTGAGCAGCGAGGCCTGGTCGCGGATGTTGAAGTCCGCGGGCTGCTCCGGGCGCAGCCGGTGCTCACGCCGGAGCTTCTGGTCGATCTCCGCCATCGCGTCGTCCATGGCCGTGTCGCTCACGGCCTGCACCGCGATGGAGCGGATGCGGTCGCTGCCCATGACGCGGAACTGCGCGGTGGACAGCGGGATGTAGAGGCTCTCATCCGGGTTGTTGAAGCCCTGCGCGCCCTTTTCGGCCAGCACCCCGATGACCTCGAACGGAATGCCCCGGATGCGGATGGACTCGCCCACCAGGGATGCGGTGTCCGTCAGGCCCAGCTGCGCACCGGCCAGGGCGCCCAGCACCACCACCCGGCGGCGGCCCTTGTCCTCCGCGTCCGTGAAGAGCCGGCCGTTCGTGATCTGCCCCTGGTTGACGTGGAAGTAGTCCGGCCAGGTGCCCACGACGGACAGGTTCGCGTTCTTCGCGCCGTACTCCACCTGGAAGCGCGACTCGATTTCCGGCGCCACGGCCTGGATGTGGCGCGCGTTCTCCCGCAGCGCCTCCGCGTCGTCGATGGTCATCGACGCCTGGGCGCGAATCATGCCGCCCGTGAACGCCTGACCCGGGCGTACCGTGAGGACGTTGGTGCCCAGTCCCTGGAGCCGCTGGGCCACCGAGCGCTGCGCCCCTTCGCCCAGCGCGACCATGGTGATGACGGCCGCGATGCCGATGACGATGCCCAACATGGTCAGCAGCGACCGCAGCTTGTTGGCGAGGACCGCATCGAATGCGACCCGGATGATTTCACCCATGACGTGTCCTCCTGATGGGGCTGGGGTTAGCGCGGCCCGCGCGGGCCACCACCCGCGCCGGGAATCACGCCGCCTGACATCTGGCGCATCCGCTCGGTGTTCTGCTGCTGCTGCTTCTGGAGCTTCGCCACCGTGATGAGCACCACCTTTTCGCCATCCTCCAGGCCACTCACCACTTCCGTGCTCTCCCAGTCACTCAGGCCCAGGGTGACGCGCCGGGGCTGCGGACCGGTGGGGCTCTGCACGAAGACGACGCCCTGCCGCGTATCCGTCGCGCCCTGGACATCCTCGCGCGCCCGGCGGCCCGCGCGGCCCTGGCCTCCGCCGCCCTGGCCTTCACCCATGCCGCCCTGGCCCCTCGCGGGCACCGCGCCCGGCCCGGCGCCATTGGCCACCGCGGCGGTGGCGCCCACGCCGGCTTCTCCCACGGCCGACACCGTCGTCGGTCCGGACGGCGCGCCCGGGCGGTTCGGGGCTCCCGGCGGCCGCATCACCGCGCGCAGCGCTTCCTCGGAAACACCCACCGCGGCGGCGGCGCTCCGGGCATCCCGCACGCCCACCACCGCGGTGTTGGGCACGGTGAGGGCATTGCGGCGGCGGGAGATTTCAATGGCCACTTCCGCGTTCATGCCCGGCCGCAGCAGGCCGTCCGGGTTGTCCATCCGCACCAGCACCGGGAAGAGGGTGACGTTCTGCTCCACCAGGGCCTGCGGTTCAATCTTCACCACCTCGCCGATGAAGGTGCGGCCCGGGTAGGCCTCCATGGTGACGCGCGCCTTCTGGCCGGGCTTGATCTGCCCGACGTCCGTCTCGTCCACCTTGGCGCGCACCTGCATCACCGACAGGTCCGCCATCTTGAACAGCGCGGTGCCACCGGACACGTTGTTGGTGGCGGAGGCGATGATGACGCCCGGCTGGATGGTCCGCTCCAGGATGGTGCCGGGGCTGCGTGCGAGGATGGTGACGTCCCGGCTGCGCTCACGCGCCAACTGGAGGTTCGTCTCCGCCCGCACCTTGGTGGCCCGTGCCGTCGCGGACGCGTCCACGGCCGTCTCGTATTCCTGCTGCGTGACGTAGCCGTCCTTGCGCAGCGCCTCCATGCGCTGGCGCTGGGCCTCCGTCGTGTTCAGCCGCACCCGCGCGGACTCCAGGTCGGCCTGGGCCTGCGCCAGCGCGTTCTGCACGTCGCGCGGCTCGATTTCCGCCAGCAGCGTGCCCTCGGCAACGGTGTCGCCCGTGTCGTAGTGGACCTTCAGCACTTCACCGGAGGCCTGGGACTTCACCTCCACGACGCGCAGCGGCTCCACCAGGCCCGCGGATTCGGCCACCACTTCCATGTCCCGGCGCTCCACCACGGCCACCGCCGCCGAGCGCTCGTTCGTCTTGGGCTCCTCGCCGCGCTGGGTGACGTACACGCCCGCGCCGAGAAGGAGCGCCGCGCTGCCTGAGATGATCCACTTTTTCGTCTTGCTCACGACGACCTCCCGTTCCCTGGCCCACGCAGCGAGCGTGGCGAATATTCAGTCCCGATTCCGCTCGTCCCGCTCGATGACGCCGTCCTTCAGGAACAGCACCCGCTGCGCATGCGCCGCGATGTCCGATTCGTGGGTGACGAGCATCAGCGTCTGGCCCTGGCCATGCAGCTCGCCGAAGAGGGCCATGATCTCCTCACCCGTGCGGCTGTCCAACGCGCCCGTGGGCTCGTCCGCCAGCAGCAGGGCGGGCTGCGTCACGAGCGCGCGGGCAATGGCCACGCGCTGGCGCTGACCGCCGGACAGCTCATTGGGCCGGTGGTCCATCCGCGCGCCCAGGCCCACCTTGTCCAGCATCGCCGCCGCGCGCTCGCGCCGCTCCTTCTTGGGGATGCGCGCGTAGATGAGGGGCAGGGCGACGTTGTCCAGCGCGGAGGCGCGGGGCAGCAGGTTGAAGCTCTGGAACACGAAGCCCAGTTCCCGGTTGCGGATGCGGGCCAGCGCGTTCTCCGACATGCCCGCCACCGGCTGGCCATTGAGCCAGTACTGGCCTTCACTGGGGACGTCCAGGCAGCCGATGAGGTTCATGAAGGTAGACTTGCCGGAGCCGGACGGGCCCATGACGGCCACGTATTCGTTGCGGCGGATGGTGAGGTCCACGCCGCGCAGCGCGCGCACCACCTCGGAGCCCATCGTGTAGTCCTTGCGCAGGCCCTCCACGCGGATGACCACGTCGGAGATGTCCCGCGCGGGGCCCGTGCCCGCCTGCTGCTGGGGATGGGTGGACGTGCTCACAGCGGCCTCCCCGCGAGCGCTTCCAGCTCCGCGCGCGCAATCCGGTAGTCGAAGCGGGAGGCCACCAGGTTGATCTCCGCCGTCACCAGGTTCTCCTGGGACGTCAGCAGCTCGATGATGGTCGTGGCTCCCAGCTTGTAGCGCTCCTGCTGCACTTTCAGGTCCTCCTGGGCCACCGCGACGGACTCCGTGGCCAGGGCGATGCGGTTCGACGCCAGCTTGAGCTGGTTCAGGGACGTTCCCACGCTCGAGCGCAGCGCGCGCCGGGTATCCGACAGCGTGGCCTGGGCCACCGACGCCTGCGTCCGCGCACTCACCACGCGCTCCTCGCGAACGAAGCCGTCGAAGATGGGGTAGGACAGGCCCATCCGGACCGACCAGCTCGTGCGGCCTCCGTTGAGCGCGGGCTCGTCATTGAACCAGTCATAACCGCCGGACAGACGCACCGTGGGCAGGTAGGACGACCTGGCCACCTTCACGCTGGCTTCGGCCGCCCGAAGGTCCGCCTCCGCGGCCTGGATGGACGGCGCCTGGGCGGTGATTTCGTCCGTCAGCGCCTCGTCGGTGAGCGCGAAGGTGGACACGTCCTGGAGCTCCAACGGCTGTGCGTCCACCGGTCCGTCCTCGCCGATGAGCCGGCCCAGCGAGAGGGCCGCGGCGGCGTGCTGGGTCTGCGCGGAGAGCAGGGCCTCCTGCGCGGCGGTGAGGTCGTACTTCGCCCGCAGCACGTCGGAGCGCGTCGCCGAGCCCACCGCCAGTCGCCGATCCGCGGCCTCCGCGTTCTGCTTCGCGCGCTCGATGCGGGACACGGCGACCTCTTCCAGGCCCCCGGCGCGGAGGACTTCGTAATAGGAACGCTCCACGTCGAGCACCGCGGACGCGCGCTGCGCGATCAGTCCGGCCCGCGCGGCGCTAGAGCGCGCCTGGGCCTGCTTGCTGGTGGCGCCGCGCTGGCCACCGGTGAAGACGTTCCACGAGGCCGACAAGCCGGCGCTGTACGTGTCGCTGGGGGCGTTGAACACCGCCCCCGTGGTGGGGTCCAGGCGCTGGCTGCTGGCCAGCGAGGTGTTCGCGCTCGCGGACAGGTTGGGGAGGTAGGCTCCAAACGCGCTGCGCTCGGCGGCCCCCGTCGTGGTGACGGTGCCGGCGGCTTGCGCCACCTGGGGGCTCGTCTTCAGCGCCCGGGCGATGGCTTCCTCCAGGGAGACCGTCGTCATCGTCGTCGTTGCCTGGGCCAGACCCACGCCGGGCGCCGTCACCAGCCCGAGGAAGCCCAGGGCCAGGGCCGTCATCCGGTAGGGTTGCCGCTTCCACCACGGTGTCTGTGCGTTTTTCATCGCAAGCCGGGCCACTGCATTTGCCTTGCCACGGCCCAACCCGTGGAAATGTGGAGGGAAAGTGGCGCCGGGCCTGCGGGAACCGCAGTGCGAGTGCGGATTCCGCATGCGATGCCGGCCATCTTCGCATGCACGCCTCGGGGCCTCCCCAGGGCCCGCGCGCTTCGAGCCTGAACAGCGGGCCTGGGCCCCGTGATTGCACTGGGCAGGGCGACCTGTGGGCGCGCCGAGGTTTCGCGCCTGCTCCTTCGCCCTGCCAGCGGCCACATGGCCGCCCTCCACCCCCAGGAGAACGCCCCATGCACCCTCTCATGCTCGGACGACCGACGGCTCCCGAGGCGCGCGGCACCGACAGAAGAGAGTGCGGATTCCGCACTCCGCATGCAGAGTTCGCAGCCTGTGGAGGTGTGCGATGGAGTTGGAGTCCCCACGGCGGAGGTCGGCGGTGAGCGGCGCTCCCTGGTGGCGGCCGCTTGGGCCTCGAGCGCCCTGGGTGGCGGCGGTGCTCATGTGCGCGGTGCTGATATCCGCGGCGCTGTTCATCCGGAACACCGCGCTGGAGTCGTCCGCCCTGGTCACCCGGGGCATGGCCAACGTCATCATGGTCGCCGGCTTCGAGGCCTTCCGCGACACGGAGGGGCTCCCGGACCCGTCCGCGCTGAACGCCTTCCTGGCAGCCCACCGGGAGGGCGGCCTGCGCTACGTGGCCGTCGTGGATGACGACCAGGTGCTGGCGTCAGCCGGGGAGGTGAAGCTGGGGCGGCTTCTCTTGCATGAGGGATCGCCGCTGGTGGTCGAAGGCGCGCGCGCGCGCCTGGTCAGCCGCCTCCGCCGGCCCCGTCCCGCCTTCGGTCCCCTGACACAGGAGGAGGTCCGCGCCATGTCGGCGCAGGGCGATTCCCTGGAGCCGCGCAAGCACCTGCGCATTGTCTACGAGTTCGAGCCGCTCACCGCCCTGGCGTTGGAGTCGCGCTCGCAGCGTCTGCTGGGCGTGGCGGTGGCCTCGTGCGTGGGCATCCTGGTGTTGGCCTTCGCCTTCTCGCGCTCGTTGGCGCAGCGGGAGGCGCTGTCGGAGGAACTGGAGCGCGGCCGGCGGCTTGCGGCCCTGGGCACCATGTCCGCGGTGCTGGCGCATGAGCTTCGCAATCCCCTGGCCTCGCTCAAGGGGCATGCGCAACTGCTCGCCGAGCGCGTGGAGCGTGACGCCGTCCTGGCGCCCAAGGCGGACCGGGTGGTGTCGGAGGCCGTCCGGCTGGAGCAGTTGATGAATGACCTGCTGGGCTTCGTGGCCAGCGGTGAGCTTCGCCGCGTGGAGGCGGACCCCAACGACGTGCTCCGCGCGGCGGTGGAGAGCACGGGCGCGGCGCGTGTGGAGGCTCGCTATCTGCCGGACCGCACGCCCTGGCCTCTGGACGCGGGCCGGTTGCAGCAGGCGCTGGAAAACGTGCTGCGCAATGCCGTCCAGGCCAGCCCCGAAGGCCAGCGCGTGGAGGCGACCGTGGAGCGGCAGGACTCGTCCCTGGTGTTCACGGTCAAGGACCACGGGCCCGGTATCGCCGCGGGGGAGGAGGAGCGCATCTTCGAGCCCTTCATCACGGGCCGCATGCGCGGCGTGGGCCTGGGGCTGGCCATCACCCGCCGCATCGTCGAACTGCACGGCGGCACGGTGAGCGCGCGGAGCCATGCGGGCGGCGGCGCGGAGTTCCGTCTCACCGTTCCCGCGAGAGGAGCCTGAGCCATGGCGCGAATCCTGGTGGCGGATGACGAAGAGGGCGTGCGCTCGTTCCTCGCCGAGGCGCTGGAGTACGAAGGTCACTCGGTGACCACGGCCGCCGACGGTGAGGAGGCCGCGCGGCTGATGGCGAGGCAGGGCGTGGACCTGTTGCTCACGGACCTGCGGATGCCCGGGATGGACGGGCTGACCTTGCTGCGCAAGGTGCGCGAGGAGCAGCCCGACGTGGAGGTGGTGGTGCTCACCGCCGTGGGCACGGTGGAGAGCGCCGTGGCGGCGATGAAGGCGGGCGCCTTCGACTTCCTGCTCAAACCGGTGGGCAGCCCCGCCGAACTGCGCCTGACGGTGGCGCGGGCCCTGGAGCGGCGCGCGCTGCTCAACTGGAAGACCGAGGCGCGGCAGTCGGCGGGCGAGGTGGAGCTGAGCTGGGGTGCTCCCGCCATGCACCCGGTGGTGGAAGCGCTGCGGAAGGTGTCGCCCACGCAGGCCACGGTGCTGCTGGTGGGGGAGAGCGGGACCGGCAAGGAGGTGACCGCGCGGGCCCTGCACCAGTGGAGTGAGCGCGCGGACGGGCCTTTCGTGGCCGTTAACTGCGCGGCGCTGACGGAGACGCTCCTGGAGAGCGAGCTCTTCGGACACGAGAAGGGCGCGTTCACCGGCGCGGTGGCCCAGCGGCGCGGCCGCATCGAGCTGGCGCAGGGAGGCACCTTCTTCTTGGACGAGGTCGGCGAGCTGAAGGCCGAGCTCCAGGCCAAGCTGCTGCGCGTCCTCCAAGAACGCCGCTTCGAACGCGTGGGCGGTACGCGGACCCTGGAAGCCGACGTGCGCTGGGTGGCGGCCACCAACCGCGATCTCAAGGCGATGATGGCGCGCGGTGAGTTCCGCGAGGACCTCTACCACCGGCTGGCCGTGTTCCCCATCCGGCTGCCGTCCCTGCGCGAGCGGCGCGAGGACCTGCGGCCGTTGTCGGAGCTGCTGCTGCGCCGCATCGGAGACGAGCTGGGTCGTCCAGGCTTGCGCGTGTCACCGGAGGCCGTGGCGCGGCTGGAGGCGTTCACCTGGCCGGGCAACGTCCGCGAGCTGCGCAATGCGCTCGAGCGGGCCGCCATCCTCGCGGATGGGCCGGTGGTGGAGCCTCGGCACCTGTGGCTGGATCCAACGGGCGCGGCGGGGCCCGTGGTGGATGCGCCCGTCTCGGAGGGGGGCCGGCTTCCCAGCCTGACGCTGGAGGAGCTGGAGCGACGGGCCATTGAGCAGGCCATCGCGGACGAGGCGGGGAACCGCAAGCGTGCCGCGCAGCGGCTGGGGATTGGTTTGCGGACGCTGTACGACAAGCTGCGGCGCTACGAGTCGCCCTGAGCGCATCGAGCGGCGCGGAGAAGCGACTCCGCGCCGCACGCCCCGGCAACCTACACGGGGTTCACGGAGGGCCGTTGCCCTGCCGCTTCGAGTTCAGCTCCACCGCGGTGGCGTAGATCTGCGCCCAGGAGCGGTACTTGAAGCGGTTCAGCGCGCCCTTCTGGTCGTTCGCGTAGTCGAACATGTCCTTGCGGAAGAGGGCGTCGGCGGCCTTGCGTGCATCCGGGCCGAGCGGCGTGCCCTTCTTGTCGAAGTAGCGCAGCAGGTCGTAGCCGTAGTCGTGCGTCTTGGCCGCGGGGTCGAACTCCTTGTCCGGGCCGATCTTCAGCGGGACGGAGGCGTAGCCCAGCGGGTCCTGCATCCGCTGACCGTGCGGCGTCTGGATGGCGTAGGGCTTGTAGCCGATGACCTTCTCGAAGTCCGCCGGAGGAGGGCGGGCGCCGGTCAGGTACTCCATCATCAGCTTGCCGTGGTCGCCCGCGGGCGCCGCACCCACCTTCGCCGTGCGCTGGAGCGCCGTCGTCGTGTTGCTGAACGAGTCCTTCTGGTGGATGGCCGCGGGAGCCGCGGCGGCGTTGGGCTTCTCCGCGGCGGGCGACTCCGAGGGGGAGTTCGCCGGGCGGCGGGCCGAGACGGGGGCGTTGCGAACGAGCATGATGAAGTCCGGGGGGAAAGCTTCCTCTCAGTTTGTCGCAGTTTGTAGACTTGAAGTTGCGTGGAAATGACCGACGCACCGCGTGGTGCCAGGAGAGCTCAGTGGGAACGGACCTTTATCGCGACGGAATGGCCCGGTTGGACGCAGGGGATGTGGGCGAAGCCCGCCGTCTGCTGGAAGAGGCGCTGCGCAAGTCCCCCGGAGACGTGGCGGTGATGCACGGATTGTCTCGCGTGTTGGATCTGGCGGGTGAGCGCGTACGCTCCGTGGAACTGCTGGAGCACGCCCATGCTCGGGCACCGTCGGAGCCGGGCCCGGCGCACGACCTGGCCATGGCACTGCTGGAGCGGGAAGAGGACGTACGGGCGGTACAGGTCCTCACGCCTGTGTTGGAGGCTCACCCCGAGGACACGCGGGCGCACCTCTTCATGGCCATGGCCCTGGCGAAGTCGGACGCCGCGCGTGCTCGCGTTCACACCGCGAAGGCCCTGTCGGACTCGGATCCCGACGTGAAGCTGCAGGCCCAGGCTCTGGACGACGTGCTCGCGGAGCACCAGCGCGTGTCCTGAGCCGCGACACGCGCGGAGCGATGCCCGGACCGAGCTACCAGGGCATTGCTTCGATGGCGTCCACCATCTTCGCGACGTCGTAGGCGTAGAATCCCGCCGCGTTGAGATTGTTGAGCTCCCCGACGTACAGGCCGCCGTCGTGCATGAAGACGTCCAGGACGTAGGCCCGGTCTGGCGTCCAGGTGTCGGCCATGGCCTGGGCGAAGTCGCGCACGTCGGGCTCGACCTCGGGAGACGACGCAACGCGGTCCCCGAGCTTGTACCGGCTGCCAGTGACGACACGTCCGTCGACGACGACCATGCGGTACTCACGCTGGATGTGTTTCAGCGGGCTGACGGCCACCCAGGTGTCGGCATCGACCGTGGCGCCTTCGCCCAATGCGAGGGCGCTCGCCCGCCACGCGTTGAAGTCGTCCCACGTGGTCACCATGCCGGAGAAGGACTTGTCGTCCAGGCAGGGGCGGATGAAGAAGGGGCCCTCCCTCGGTGGAACGTCCCCGAAGCGGTGGACCTGGGCATCGGCGTTGAGCAGGTGGTGGCCCAGTTTCTCGCGCCAGATCCGGAAGTCGAAGTTGTCGTTGAGGAACGCGCCCGGCGTCCAGCCTCTCCGCTTCGCGTAACGTGTCAGGCTGAGGGAGCCCATCACGATGACGGGCCCGTCGACGTCGACAGTCGGCTCGACACCGCCATCGAACGGGATGACCTTCACGACGGTGTGCGGAATCTCGCCGCGCCGCAGCACGCCCATCAGCGTGTGGAAGCCCGGCTCGTTGAACAGGTTGTGCTGGACGACCCAATGCATGGTGGCCTCGGAGAAAGGCGTCGGGACGTTCGCGGTGTGCGCCAACTGACGGCTTTCCGCGTGAGCCGGGTATCTGACGACACTGCCGTGATTTCACCCTGCGCCAGGGGCTCGGCTGTGATTGAGGTCCTGGGCGGGTTGACACAGAATCCAGCGCCATGACCGGCTCTGACCATCACGACCCGCTCGGACTGGAGTCCTCCGCGACGGTGTCGCTCGGCATGGTGCGCCACGGTGTGCCGGTGCCGGCGGTGCTCGCCTGTGTCCATCAGGAGTCCGCTGCGGCCATCAACGATGCGCAACTGGCACTGCTCCATCCGAATGAGCGGGTTCGACTGGAGGGCTTTCGCGCGGACTCGCGGCGGCTCGGGTTCTTCTTGGGGCGCTACGCAGCCAAACGCGCCCTCGGCGGGCTCGGCATCCAGGTACCGATGCACGCGGTCGAAATCGCGCCCGGCGTCTTCGAACATCCGGTGGTCAAGGGCGCGGGAGGGGATTCGCCCGTGGTCTCTCTCAGCCACGCGCGCTCGGTGGCGGCAGCGGTTGCGTGTGGGCCGGAGCACATCGTTGGCGTCGACGTCGAGCAGCTCTCTCCTGAACGGACGGACGTCTTCGAATCCGTGATGCCGCAGCGCGAACTGGCCATGGTCCGTCACGCGCCCGGCGGCGGCGAGCTGGCGGCGAACGTCATCTGGACCATGAAGGAAGCGCTCTCCAAGGCCCTGCGCTGCGGGCTCACCGCTCCGTTCGAGGTCTTGGAGGTCGACGCCTTCGAGGGGCATGTCGCGGGAGGCTACGGCTGCCTCTTCCGCAACTTCGCCCAGTATCGCGCCCGTGCCTGGGTGCTCGGCGGATACGTGCTCGCGGTGGTGTCGCCCAAGCACTCGCTGCTCCATGTCACACCGGCGGATCTGGAGCGCATCCGCCAGGTGTTTGGTCGCGACGTGTCTCGAAGCTAGGCCACCAGTTCCGTCGCCGCGCCTGACATGCGCTGGCGCCGATGCAGCTCCAATGCTTCAAGCTCCAACTCGTGGACACCGCGGCTCCGCTGGCAGTCGCGCGGGCTGGCCTGACAGACGAAGGGCCGGAGGCAGCCGTTTCCAGCCACCTCCGGCCCTGGATGCTTCAGTCCGTATCGCGGGTGCGGTCAGGCGCGCAGGGCGACCACGGTCACCCCGTCGCCGCCTTCGTGGCCTTCACCCGGCCGGTACATGCGGATGTACGGAGACGCGGCCAGGTAGTCACGGATGGCCTGCTTGAGCGCCCCCGTGCCATGGCCATGGATGACGAGCGCGGCGTCTTCTCCGCTGCGCATGCCGCGGTCCAGGAACGACTCCAGCTCCGCCAGCGCGTCGTCCGCGCGCATGCCGCGCACGTCGCAGCGGAAATGGGTGGCCTCCACCTCGGAGGGGGCCGCGGAGGCCGCGCGCTTGAGCGCCGCATCCTGCTTCTGCCGCTCTGGGAACTTCGCCTGCTGCGGCTTGCGCGTGCGCGCGCCCGACAGCTCCGTGATGGGCACGCGCATCTTCAGCGCGCCACCCGCGGACACCACCGCGTGGTTGTCCGCCAGCTCCAGGATTTCCACATCGCGGTTCAGCCCCGAGTGGTGCACCCAGGCGCCCACCTTCAGGTTGGCCGGGCCAGGTGCTTCCACCTGGAACAGCTCCGCCTTGGCGGCCTGGGCGCGCTTCAGCGCCTCATCCGCGCGCTGCTGGAGTTGCTGCCGGGCCTCGGCGAGGGCCTTCTCGTTCTGCTCGGCTCGAAGCTTCGTCAGCAGCTTCTGAACTTCCGCCGCCGCGTGCTCGCTCGCCGCGTGTACGTCGTCGTTGAACTGCATCATCCGGGCGCGGCGCTCGCGCTCGAAGGACTGCTTCTGCTTCTCCAGGTCGGCCCGGAGCGCCTCGGCCTCCTGGGCCGCCACGCGGGCGCGTTCCAGCTCCTCGTAGAGCTTGCGCCGTTCCTCCTCGGCCGCCGCCAGCGCCTTGGTGAGCGGACCGCCGGCACTGACGGACAGCTCCCGGGCGCGCTCGCACACGTTCTGGGGCAGGCCCACGCGCGCCGCCATCTCGATGGCCGACGACTGGCCCGCGGCGCCAATCTGGAGCCGGTAGGTGGGGGCCATGCGCTTCGAGTCGAAGCCCACGCGCGCGTTGAGGAAGCGCGGGTCCATGTGCGCCAGCGCCTTCAGCTCCTCCAGGTGCGTGGTGACGAGTACCACCACGCCCTTGGACATCAGCTCCTCCAGCACGGCGATGGCGATTGCCGCGCCCTCGCGCGGGTCGGTGTCCGCGGCGATTTCGTCGATGAGGACCAATGAGCCCTCGCCCACGGCGCCGATGATGTCTCGCAGCATCACCACGTGCGCGCTGAACGTGGACAGGCCCTGCTCCAGGTCCTGCGCGTCACCCACGGTGGAGTGGACGGAGCGGTACAGCGGCATCCGAGAGCCTTCGGCCACCGGAATCGGCAGGCCGGCGCGGAGCATCAGCGCGCAGAGGCCCACGCCCGTCAGCGTCACCGTCTTGCCGCCCGCGTTGGGGCCTGAGACGACCAGGGCCTTCGCATCGCCCGTGAGCGTCACGTCGTTGGCCACCACCTCGGCGCCCTTGAGCACCAGGCGCGGGTGGCGCAGCTGCCGCAGCTGCATTTCCGTGACGTTCTCGAAGGCCGGCATGCTGGCGCCCAGGTCCGCGGAGAGGATGGCCACGGATTCGGCCTCGTCCAGCTCCGCCACGGCGTCCAGGCCCTCCAGGATGCGCTCCGACTCCCGGCCGAGCTGGTCGCTCAGGGCCTGGAGCACCTTGCGCTCCTCCTCGGTCACCTCCGACTGGGCGATGGCGAGGTCGTTGCCCAGGCCCACCATGGCCTGAGGCTCCATGAAGAGCGTCTGGCCCGTCTGGCTGGCGTTGTGGACGATGCCGTCCACTTCCGAGCGGTAGTTGGCCACCACCGGCACCACGTAACGCCCGTTGCGGATCGTGTAGTAGTTCTCCCGCAGCTTGGGGAGGAAGGTCTCATCGTGGAGCATCTCCTCGAGCCGCGACTTGATGCGGCGATGGAGCCCACGTGCGCGGTCCCGGGCTTCGCGCAGCTCCGGGCTGGCACGGTCGGAGATCTCACCGTCCGGTTCGAAACACTGGTCGATGCGGCGAGCCAGCGGCTCCAGCGATGGCATCCGGCGGGCAATCTCCACCAGCCGGGGGACGCGGGCCCGGCGTTCGTCCAGTGCCTCGCGGGTGCGGACGAAGGCGAACAGGAGCTGCGCCGAGTCGATGAGCTGGCGGGGCTCCAGCATGCCGCCCTTGGCCGCATGGCCGATGGGCGTACGCAGGTCCGTCACGCCACCCAAGGGGAGGGAGAACTGCTCCTGGGACAACGAGCGGGTCTCGGCGACGAGCGCGAGGGCCTCCGCCACGGCCTCGGGGGTGGCCAGGAACGGCCGGGCGAGCACCCGCTCCCTGCCGGGCTCCGTCCGGCAGCGTTGCGCCAACGCGCGGAGCACATCCGCGAAGCCCAGGTCTTCCAGCGTTCTTTGCGATATCTGCACGGTCATGGGTTTCATGCGCGGCCGTTCGGCCGTCAAGAGGATCTATTGAGGCGCCCGGGTCGGCTCTGCTATCAGCCGCACATGAGGTGGGTCATCCTGGTGGCTTTGCTGGCGGGCGCGACTGACGCAGCGGAGCCTTCTGCCCTGACTCCGGCCTCGTCACGGACGGTGGTTTCGCTCCCGGAGGCCCTGGCCCTGGAAGCGGATGGGAATGATGTGGGCGCCCTGGCCGCGCTGGAGGCCCTGGTCCGGGCTCAACCCGCGTGGGAGCTGCCCCGGTTGGAGATGGCCCGGCTGCTGCTGAAGACGGGAGGCGCGCTGGAGCAGGCGGAGTCCCACCTGAACGCCGCGCTCCAGCAGGCTCCCAATAATCCCCGCGCCTGGTACCTGCGGGGTTTGTTGTGGGAGGAGCGGGATGACCGCCGGCAGGCCGTCCAGGCGTACGAGCAGGCCGTGCAACTGCGCGCCTCCTACGAGGAGGCCCGCTTCCGGCTCGGGACGCTCTGGCTGGACATGGGGGACCTGCTCAAGTCGGAGTTGCACCTGCGTTACCTGGCGCGGCTGAAGCCGGAGTGGGTGCAGGTGCGCCTCCAGCTGGCGGAGGTGCTGGAGAAGCAGGAGCGCCTGCTGGACGCGGAGAAGGAGCTGCTGGCGGCGCGAGGCTTCCAGCCGGCCAGTCCGCTGGTCCTCCGGCGGCTCGCCGACTTCTACACGCGCACGGGGCGGCCCCAGCTCGCGGAGCGGGTCCGCGCGGCGCTGGAAGCCCCTCCGAAGCGGCGAATGCGTGACCTCAAACCATCACGTCGCTGACAGCGAGCGGTCATTTGGTACGCAGTTGCGATTGCACCATCGACGGTGGCGCATACACTGCGCGGGCTTTGAAGACCGCCAACCTCGCCATCGTCTTCACCGACATCAAGGGCTTCACCGAGCGGACCAGCCGGCAGACGCTGGAGGAGAACCAGCGCCTGCTCCAGGTCCACGAGGCCCTGCTGGCGCCGCTGTTCAAGGCGTTTGGCGGGCGCATCGTCAAGTCCATCGGTGACGCGTACCTCGTCACCTTCGAATCGCCCACCCAGGCGGTGCTCAGCGGCATCGCCATCCAGGATCGGCTGTGGCACCACAACCGGACGGTGGAGGTGTCGGAGCAGATTCACGTCCGCGTGGCCATCAACGTAGGCGAGGTGCGGCTGGACGGGAACGACATCTTCGGCGAGCCCGTCAACATCGCCGCCCGGGTGGAGGGCATCGCCGAGGCGGGCGAGGTGTACTTCACCGAGGCCGTCTACCTGGCGATGAACAAGGCCGAGGTGCCTTCCAAGGAAGTGGGCGCCTACGAGCTGAAGGGCATCCCGGGGAAGATTCGCGTCTTCCACGTGCCCCGGGCGCCGTACCGCGTGGAGGCTCCCGCGCCCAGCGCCATCGCCGAGACGCCGGGCTCCGAATCGATGCCGCCCTTCGGGAACCTGGCCCTGTCCCGCGTGTCGGAGGCTTCGTCACCGGGGGCGCAGGTGGACCTGTCCGTGCTGGGGCAGCGGGCCGCTGCGGGCGCCGCGGTCATCAGCCAACGCGCGGCCGCGGGTGCCACGGTGCTGGGCCAGCAGGCCGCGGAGCTCGGGCGGCAGGCGCGCACGGTGGGCGGTTCGCTCTTTTCGCGCGGCATGGCGACGCTTCCGCCGCAGGTCCAGAAGCACCGCGCGCTGGTGGGCGTGGGCGCGGCCGTCGTGCTCGCGGGCGTCGCGATGCTGGCGTTCAGTGGCGACGAGACGGTGCGCGCCATCAAGGCGGTGGAGCGGGCGCCGGAGGAGGAGCGGACCGCGCTGGCCAAGGACGTCCGGACCCTCATCATGAAGGAGGAGGACTCCGGGCGGCGCAACTTCCTGCTGGGCCGTCTGACGGAAGCGACGGGCAAGCCCGATGACGCGCTGAAGGTCTACGCCACGGCCGTGAAGGCCGGCAGCCGCGCCGCGGAGGACCGCCTCATCGAGATGCTGTCGCATGCGCGATGCGACGTGCGCTCGGATGCCGCGTCCACGGTAGGCCGGCTCCAGTTGAAGCGGGCGGTGAGCGCCCTGGAGGACCTGAAGTCCGACGGTGGGCCCGATGACGGGGTGCGGACGGGCCTGTTCGGCATTTCCAAGTGCGACTCGAAGGTGGCCGCGGAAAGCGCGCTCAAGGGCTTCAAGGAGCGTTGATGTGCCGGCCCTCGAGGCTGGCTGAGGAAGGGAACGCCGTGACGAAGGTGAAGACGGGACTGGACGTGTGGGTGGAGCAGGGCTTCTCCGCGTTGAAGGGCAAGCGCGTGGGCGCCATCGTGAATCCCACCAGCGTGGATGCTCGCTTCCGCCACCTGGCGGACCTGCTGTCGGGCGCGGACGGCGTCACGCTGGCTGCGCTCTTCGGTCCGGAGCACGGCATCCGGGGTGAGGCGCAGTACATGGTCGCCGTGGACGAGGCGAAGGACCGCCGCACCGGCGTGCCGGTGTACAGCCTCTACGGCTCCACCTTCGAATCGCTGTCGCCCCGGCAGGAGTCACTCCAGGGGCTGGACGCGCTCGTCTTCGACATCCAGGACGTGGGCAGCCGCTACTACACCTACGTCTACACCATGGCGCTGGCCATGAAGGCCGCGGCGAAGGCCCGTGTGCCCTTCTACGTGCTGGACCGGCCGAACCCGCTCAACGGCGTGGCGATGGAAGGCAACCTGGTGGGGGAGGGCTTCCGCTCCTTCGTGGGCCTGTACGCGCTGCCCAACCGCCACGGCATGACGGCGGGGGAATTGGCCCGCCTCTTCAACGTCCAGGAGGGCTTCGGCTGCGAGCTGACGGTGGTGCCGTGCGAAGGCTGGCGCCGCGGCCAGTTCTGGTCGGAGACGGGGCTGCCCTTCATCTCGCCGTCGCCCAACATGCCCACCGCCGACACCGCGCTGGTGTACCCGGGCATGTGTCTGGGCGAGGGCACCAACGTCTCGGAGGGCCGTGGCACCTGCCGCCCCTTCGAGCAGTTCGGGGCGCCGTGGGTGGACACGGACCAGTTGCTGGCGCGGCTGGCGAAGGAGGAGCTGCCCGGGGTCGCCTTCCGGGCCGTGGGCTTCACGCCGACGTTCGACAAGTACACGGGGCAGTCCTGCAACGGCGCCTTCATCCACGTGACGGACCGGGAGGCCTTCCAGCCCCTGCGCACCGGCGTCGCCATCTTCCAGACGCTGCATGACATTGGCCCGGGCTCGTTCGATTGGCGCGCGGATGCCTACGAGTTCGTCGAGGACGTGCCGGCCTTCGACCTGCTCTGCGGGACGGACCAGGTGCGCCGAGGCATCGAAGCGGGGTGGCCGCTGGAGCGGTTGCTGGAGGGGTTCTCCGCTCAGACGGAAACGTTCGCACGTCACAGGACGTCCTACCTGCTATACGCTTGAGGCGTGATCGGCGTCTTCTCCGACAGCCATGGGGACCTCGAAGCCTTCGACGCGGCCTACGAGCTGCTGCGCTCCAAGGGGGCGCGGCGTTTTCTCTTCGTGGGCGCGCGCTACACGGACCTGGATGAATGGGTGCTGTGGCGGCGGCAGAAGAGCCGGGGCGGGCGTGAGTACTCGGACGCGGACTTCCTGGCGGACGTGACGAACTGGCTGGGCAGCCAGGACGCGCTGCCTCGCACGCCGTCACGCGCGGAGGCTCCGGCGGACGTGGCGTCGGAGGACGACCGCCGGCTCGTCATGGAGCGCTTCATCCGCGTGCCCGAGCGCGAATCGCTCCAGTACAGAGACCCCTCCATCAACAACAAGGTCATGGACCTGATGGGGGACACGCTGTGCTGCGTGGTGCACGACAAGAACGATTTGACGCGGGATGACCTGCTCAACGCGCTGCTCTTCGTCCACGGCAAGGAGCCGGAGCCCAAGGTGGTTCAGATTGGCCCGCGCTACTTCCTGACGCCGGGGCGACTGGTGGGCGCCGCCGAACAGACGTGCGCGCTCCTGGAGAAGGTGGACCGGAACCTGCGCTTCTCCGCGTTCCGCCTGGATGGGCACTCGATAGTGGAGCCCCAGGTCATCGTCCTGGAGAAGAAGTCCCCGAAGTTGTCCCTCAAGTGACGTGAGGCCCGCCGTGCAGGTCGCGCTCCTCGGAGGCTCGTTCAACCCGCCCCATGTGGGGCACCTCATGGCCGCCACGTACGTCCATGCTACCCAGGACGTGGACGAGGTGTGGCTGATGCCGTCCTGGCAGCACCCGTTCGGCAAGCAGATGGAGCCCTTCGAGCATCGCGTCGCCATGTGTGATGCGCTGTGCGCGGAGACATCGGGCTGGCTGAAGACAAGCCGGATCGAGCAGGAGCCGGGACTCTCCGGCCGCACGGTGGACACGCTGACCCTGCTGGTGGCGCGGCATCCGGACATCCGCTGGTCGATCATCATCGGCAGCGACATCCTGCGCGACCTTCCGCATTGGAAGGACTTCCACCGCATCGAGGAGCTGTCGCGGGTGATGGTGCTCAACCGCGCGGGGTACCCGGCGCCGAACACATTGGGGCCGCCGCTGGCGGAGGTGTCGTCGACGCTGATTCGCGACCTGCTCGCGCGCGGCGAGGCTCCGTCGGACCTGGTGCCCGCGCGCGCCATTGCCTATGCGCGCGAGCACGGTCTCTATGGCCTGAAGCGGACGCCGTAGCGCCGCCGTCCCCCGCTAAAGGGCTTCTATTCCGTTGATACCCTTGCGTAAAAACCAGGGCAGTTTGAAACTCGCGATGGCCGTTCTTTCCTGGAGAAACATCGCATGAATTCGAAGCTCGTGTTCGCTACCGTGGCCCTGCTGTCGACGTCTGCCTTCGCCGAGGAGGATCTCAAGCCCGCGCAGGAGGAGGCGAAGGCGTCGTTCGAGGAGAAGATCTCCGAGGCTTTGGCTGCCGCGAACGAGAAGTGTGGCACCAAGCTCACCGTCAAGACCGACTTCCAGAACTTCAAGCCGGAGGCCTGGGCGAACTCGAGCTATGGCTCCTACTGTGAGGCGGCCATCAATGGGATCACCAGCATGTGCGAGCGCCCGGCCTACAAGAAGGCGATCGCGAAGAAGGTGACCGGCGTGTCGTGCCTGTTCGGTGGCGTCAAGCCGCCCGAGAAGAAGGACGGCACCAACGACGCGACGCTGCGGAATCTCTCGCTCGACAAGGGCACGCTGACGTACCGCATGAGCGTGGACCACACGAACATCGAGGACAACTCCAAGGCGACCCTCGAGAAGGCGCTGAACTGAGCATGGCGCGGAGGATGGCGATGGTGCTCCTGCTGCTGTGGGCCCAGGGGGCCGTGGCGGCGGAGTCACTGGAGTCGTTGGCCCTCAAGGTCTATCGGGGCACCGACGGGCAGTCCATCGAGGTCGTGACGCTGGCGCCCCGGGAGGCGTCGGAGGTGGTGCTGCGGCTTCAGGGCACCGACTCCGCGCAGGATGGCCTCTCGGTGCGCGGCAAAGCCAGGGACACGGGGCGGGGTGTTGATTACGTCGTCCGTCATCGCGGCGCGGACTGGGTGCTGTTGTCCCAGCGCGCTGGCGATTACGAGGCCTTCGTTCCCGGGAAGCCATCCTTCCGCGTCAAGTTCAGCCAGGAGGCGACGGGCAAGGCGTCTGCCTCCGAAGTGCTTGCCGCGCACCTGCTGCAACGGGAGTCCGGGCGGATCGCGGCCTTCGAGAAGAAGGCCTGGCCCCACCTGGAGAAGAAGTACACCGCGCGCGCCGCCGAGGCCATGGCGGCGCTGCGCAAGGCGTGTGGCACGTCACCGACCTTCACGTTCGACTGGAAGACCTTCGACGATGCGGTGATGGCGGAGCTGGACGTCTGGGCGGCGTGTGCGCCGCTCGCGACGCGGGCCCGGGCTCGCTGTGTCGCCGTGAAGGATGTCACGGTCCTCACCTGTCGCTTCGGGCCTGCGCTCGCGTTCGAGCGGGGTGCCGACGCGCTCATCTTCACCACCACTCAAGGGGGCGCGGCCGAGGGGCCCGCGTTCCTGGACGCGAGGCTCAAGTGATGCGTCGACTGCCCATGGTGCTGGCGTACCTCCTGGCGGCGCCGGTGCTGGCTCGCCCGGCCGCGACGCTCGAAGACCTCCGGGCGCTGGCCGTGCAGAAGTCCTGGGCGGAGCTGCTGGAGCGCGCGGAGGAGGTTCCTCCCGCCACGCGCTCCGACACATGGCGTGCGCTCGTGACGGAAGCGGCGACGGCCGAAGTCGAATCGGCCACGGCTGCGGACGACAAGGACCCGTTCGCCACCGCCCGGAAGGCGCGCGCTCTGGGGCAGCGGTATGCCTTCCTCGCCAAGGCACCCGGCTTCTCCTCGGCGCGCGATGCGCGAGGATTGAAGGACCTGGAGCGTTGCCTCGAACTCGAGCGGAGTGGCTGCATCGACACGTACCGGGAGCTGACGGTGGACGCGAGCGCTGAGACGACGCTCCAGGCCGCGCGGCTCGTGAAGAGGGGCCACTTCGCCTACGTCGCGATGCCGCTCTTCGCCTCGGCGGTGCGGGGCGGGAAGGAGGCTGGCGCCTGCAAGGACGAGGCGCTCGCGGAGGCAGTGCTGGCCGCACTGGACCTGCCCGCGACGGATGCCCGCGCGGGTGATGCGAGGAAGGTGGCGTTCGAGTGGTGCTGGTCGGCGCTCGGCGCGAGACTCAAGAGTGCGACGGTGGGCGCCTCGTCCTACTTCCTGGCCAACACCTGCCAGCCCATGCGGGCGCGGAAGGCGCTGACGGAGCTGCAGAACGACCTCTGCAAGGACGAGGGGTTGTAAGCGACATGCGCGTGCTCAACCGAGGTTCGTGATTCGCGAGCAGGTTGAGGGGCAGGCCCGAGTCAGAGTCCGAAGCCGACGAGGTGCAGGTGGTCCAGGCCCCGCTCGAAGCGGTAGGCATATTGGTAATAGAGGGACACCGGAATCGCCTGCCCGAAGGTGAGGTGCAGTGACGCCGAGGCCCCCACGGCCGCGTGGTTGGCGCGGTTGTCGGTGCGGGCCAGCGAGCCGAAGGCCTCGACGCCGACGTCGCGCACGAAGAGGGACGGGAAGAGCCACAGCGTGGAGGCCCATCCGTAGTCGATGGGGACCCGGTACTGGTACGTCGCGGAGCCGATGAGCGCGTCGCGCGCGCGAATCTCCAGGTCCTCGTAGCCGCGCAGGTACTCACTGAAGGCGATGCCCGGCTGCAACTGCAGGGGCAGCGGGGCGGTCTGCTGGCTCTCGCGGTTGGTGTACCAGATTTGCCCCGCTCTCAGGCCGCCGACCTGGAGCAGCCCGGACGGCGCGCCGGGGAGGAAGCGCCCCACTGCGGTGAGGCGGAGGTTGTCGCGCCCCGTGAAGGGAAGGCCCCCCGTGAAGGCGTCGAGTCCCAGGCGCACATCGCCCATGGTGGAGTCCCGGAGGAATGCGCCGGGGTACACACCCGCGACCGCTGTCATGCCCAGGCCGCGCTGGGTGCTGCCGTAGGACGTGGCGTCACCCGCGAAGTACGACACGGAGACCTCCGGGCCGACGATGCGCGTCAGCATGCGCGGGAAGCGGTCCGTGGCGTCGTACTCGCGGCGCAGCGCCAGCACGCCGAAGGTCACCGGCGTCGTCCAGAACGAGCGCGAGGCGAAGGCCGTGGCCTGGAGATCTGTGCGCTGATTCTGGCGGATGTACGCGCCCGACACCTGGATGTACCAGGGCGCGAGTTGCGCGTTGCCGTAGGCCAGCGAGAGGCTGGGGGCGTCTTCTCGCGTGTCGAAGGAGAGCAGCAGCGAGTACGCGTGGAAGCCGAGCCGGTCCTGTCCCGCCAGGGCCAACCCGCCCATCGTGTACGTGTCGTCCGTGTTGTCGGGGTCGGCTCCCGCGAGCAGGTAGGGCACGCGGAGCTCGGGGATGAACAAGCGCTCCAGCGGCGAGTAGGGCTCGTCCGAGAGAATCTGGAGCTCCATGCCCGGGTCAGGCGGGGCTTCGACAGGACCGTCGAGAGCCGTGAGCGCCGTGGGCGCGTCTTCGGCCGCGGGAGATGGGGACGGCGGTGCGGTGTCCTCGGTAGCAGGCTGCTCCGACTGAGGGGCCAGCGGTGGAGGTACTGCGCCCTCGGCGGTATTGGCGGGCGACTCCTCGGAGGGCGGCGCTCCGTGGTCCGGCGCGGCCCCTGGCGGAGGTGACGCCTCATCGCTGGTGGACGGCTGTCCGGATAGCGGTGCTCCATGGCCCGGCGCGGTCTCTGACGGTGAGGGCGGTTGCGCCGCATCGGGCTGGACCGGAGCGCCGGGCATGGGGAACGCGGCGAACTCGGACTCGGAAGGTGCGGCCGTGGGCGTCTGCTCCGATTCCGATGCTGGAGTCTCCGTGCGCACTTCGGGGAGCCGGGGCGCTCCGGGTTCGGTCTCGGGAGACGGAGCCGAAGGGTGGGGCGCCTGCGCCAGCACCGCGTGCCCTGCCACCTCCACGCGCGCCGTGCCAGCGTCAGCCTCCGTCGGCGCAATGGGCACCAGTGGGGCGCGGTCGATGGTGAAGTTCAGACCGTCCCGGTTGAGGAACACCACTTCCTCGGTCCCCACGGGATGAACGTCCATCACCAGGTGCGGCGCGTCCGTGATGCGAACCACTTCCCGCGTCGCCACCGTGAGGACGTGGGCCTGGAGTCGCCCCTCATGTTCCCGGAGGAACACGAGGCGTTCATCATCCATCCACCTGGGCGAGTAGTTGAAGCGGCCATCGCGCGTCAGCCACCGAAGGCGTCCATCCGCTTCCCGCAGGACCAGGTCCCAACCCGCGTCCCCTGAGAGGGGGAAGACGACCCGCTCGCCATCCGGAGCGACCGCGGGCGGCCCCACGGAGGTGCTGGCGCCGAAGTCGGTGAGGGCCTTCCGGGTGTCCGTCTCCAAATCCAGCCGCACCACGTTGGCCGAATCCCCATCGACGCGGACGTAGACGTAGGCCGTCCCATCCGGCGTGATGCTGCCACCCATCCCCATCACGTCGTCCCAGAGCCGAACGACGTCACCCGTGCGCGCATCCACCTTCCACAGCTTCGCCGTGTAGCCCCCTTCCGTGTTCAGGTCGGCCATCACCAGGTACAGCCACGCGCCATCGCGGCTGAACGACATGCCGCTGACCAGCGTCGGGGAGCCCAGCACCCAGCGGCGCCCGGGCAGCAGCTCCACCAGCGGCCGTTCGAAACGCACGCGGCCATCCGGCTCCAGCACCGTCAACCGCGTGTAGCGCTCCCGGCCCACGCCCACCGTCGCGGTGACCCGGCTGGCCGCGTGCGAGGCCAATCGGGAGAAGTATCCCGCGTCGGGCACCCACGTTCGCTGCGCCGAGGGCCGCTCGCGCACCTGCAGGTTCTCTCGCAGCGACTGCGTGTACTCCGCGAACAGCGAGCCGATGTCCCGCCCGTACACGCGCTTGAAGCGCAGGGTCACCGCCAGCGGCGGCACCAGGGAGCCGCCCTGTTCATCCACCAGCTTCCACAGCTTCGACTCCCCGTAGCGGTTCGCGAGGTACTCCACGAAGTGCATGCCGGTGATGTAGTTGCCGCCGAACGGGTCCAGCGCGCGCTGCTCGGGGGACAGGTAGCCGGGGTTCAGCCGTCCTCCGGTGGCCTGCACCACGGAGTCGTACCAGCCGCGCCAGATGGGGCTGTGGGGCCGTCCCGCGTCCTTTTCGAACTGCCCTTCGTAGTAGGTGGCCAGTCCTTCCAGGAACCACGACTCCGTATAGGAGTTGGGCTGGAACAGGCCCCCGGTGACGAGGTTGAGGAAACCCCAGACCCCGTCCGTCTGCTGGAGCTGCACGTAGTGGACGGCCTCGTGGCAGGCCACGTCGCCGACGTCCACCTCGCCCAGGTTGAACAGGTGGAACAGCTCCAGCGTCAGGTGGGAAGGCATCACCATCTGCTGCGGCGTGCTGGCGTAGTCCGGGACCACGTAGGCGTTGTTGAAGTTGGAGCTCGTCAGGTAGACGAGCACCCGGTCCCGCTTCTTCTTCCGCCACGTCTGCTCCTGGAGGCGGGCCACGCAGCCCTCCAGCCGCGACGCCATGCGCAGGGCCGCGCCCCGGAGCTGGGCGGGGTAGTAGAGCTCCAGGGACTCCGTGGTGAGCTTGCGCATCTCGTCCCGAGCGAACGAGGCCTGGATGTTCTGGGGGAAACGGGGTGTGACGAAGGCACACCCGCCGTTTGTCAGCAGGAAACAGGTGGCGAGGACAGCCCAGCGAAGCCACCAGCGGGAAGCGGGCATGCAGGCCATCCTACAGGCCACAAATCGTAGCCACGACCGCGAATTTCACGGTAAGGGATGGCCCCGTCGCCTTCCTATTTCCGAGTCTGGATTCCGCCATGTCCGAACCCGCCACCCAGGCGCATCCCGTTCCGCAGCACGTTCACAATGCCCAGATGCAGGTCGCCGCTGCCCTGGAGCAGGCCACCGGCAAGCCAGTCGATCTGCTCAAGGCTCCCTGGGTGGAGATTGAACCCGCCATCGCGCAGCTGACGGGCGGCCAGTTCCAGGTGAACAAGCCGGAGCACCAGACGCTCGCGCTGGGCCTGGCGGGGGCGTTCGCCCTGCGGCTCATCCAGGAGCACCAGGCCTTCTGGTTCCCCAACCGGGACTCGCCGGAGGGCGCCACGCTGGGCTTCCCGGAGGCCATCATCATGCTGTCGCCGTTCGGCGCGGTGATGGATTCGCTGGGGCAGGGCAAGCTGGCCCGCCTGGAAGACCTGGCTGCGGACATCCGCCGTTCGCTGGGGCAGGCCCGCTTTGGCGGCAGCCCGGCGCAGGCCCTGGGAGGCCAGGCGCCCAAGCTGACGCCGGTGGACTACCAGCGCCTCTTCGACCCCGGGTTCCTCCAGTTCGTCGTCCTGGACCCGAAGAAGGCCGCCACGGCCCTGGAGACGAAGCCGGACGGGCTCGCTCGGGACGTGCGCAACGCGCTGGGCCGCACCCAGCCGCCGCTGCCGCCCGAGGCGCGCCAGCAGTTCGAGGGGCAGATCGTGCAGTCCCTCCAGCGCCTGGACACCACCAAGTCGCTCATCGACCAGGCCGAGCGCGCGCCGCGTCTGGCGGAGTTGATGGCGCACCTGTTCGGCACCATCGGTGGGACAGGCTCGGCGCCCGAGGACTTCTGGCACGACCTGGTGCTGCCGCTGCTGTTCATCGGCACCCCGGCCAGCTTCCCGCCGCTGGACGAGGAGGAGCTGGAGATGTTCCGCCAGGGCGCGGACCCGCTGCCGCTCTTCGTGGACCTGGTGCCGCACGCGCACAAGGCCCCCGACGAGGGCCTGCTGGGCGCGTTCGAGATGAGTGACATCGGACTGGTGCACCCGGGCTTCGGCCGGGTGGGCGCGCTTCGCCTCATCCGCATCAACGCCTCGCGCATCCAGCCGCTGCTGGAGCAGTTCGACCCCGCGAAGACGGCGGAGACGCTCCAGCGCTTCTCGGAGTACGTGGCGAAGGCGGCCGGCAAGCCCGCCACCGAGTCGCCGCAGGGCAAGGAGATGCTGCAGGCCGCGCTGACGCTGCTCTCCGACCTGAAGCGCTCCGTGACGCAGGTTCAGGGCGGCGAGCTGTCCCTGCGCCGGCTCACCGAGGCCGAGGCCGCGTCCGAACAGGCCCTGGCCGTGGTGCGCAAGGCCCTGCAGGGTTCCATCATCCTGACGGCTTGAGCAGCCGTTCCAGCGCGGCGCGCGACGTGGGCTCCAGCCGGTCTCCGGCCAGCCCCAGCGCGCGCCGCGACAGCAGCCGATAGAGGGGCGCGACGTCCGCGGGGAGCGCCTCCAGGTGCGCCGCCACCACGCCGGAGTCTCCGCGGACGATGGGCCCGGTGAGGCCCCCCGCGAGACCCCGGGTCTCCAAGCCCCTCAGTGCCGAATGCATCAGCGGCAACAGGGCCGCCAGTGCGTCCGTTGGCGGGATTCCCGCTGCGCCCAGGGCCGCCACCGCCGCATCCGCCAGCGACACCAGGCCTCCAGCGCTCAGCACCGCGCCCGCGTGGTAGGCTGCGCGGTGGGCTTCTGGCACCTCGATGACGCGGAGCCCCGCGTCCGCCGCCATGTGTCGCAGTACCTCCCGCAGCGTGCGTGACGGGGTGCTCACCGCCACGGTGCTGCCCACCAGCGAGTCACGTGGCGAGGAGACAGCGCAGAGCGGATGGAACGAGCCGCGACTCCGGCCCTTGGCCGTGCCCAGCGCATCGAGCGAGAGCGCGCCCGCCGTGTGCACCAGCGCGGCCGTGCGGGGGAGGGTGGTGGACAGCGCCTGTGCGACGGCGGGTACCGCCGCGTCCGGAACACATAGGAGGATGACGCGGGCCCGCTTCAGGTCCGCGGGAGCGGCCGTCTTCAAGCCGAGCGCTTCCGCGCGCTCGCGGCCTTCATCCGTGCGGGAGTGGATGCGCACGGGCCAGCGCTTCGCCTGGAGCGCCAGCCCGAGGGCGCCCCCCAGGCGGCCCATCCCGACAATCACGACGGGTGGGCGCCGTTTCGAAGGCCCTGCGCGGGGGCGGGGGCTGGGGCTCATCACTCGCGCTGGAACTGGAGCTGTCCGGAGTTCACCGCGATGCGCACGCGGTCGCCCGTGACGAACTCGCCCGACAGGATGCGCTCCGCGAGGGGGCCCTCCACCAGCCGCTGCACCATCTGTCGCATGGGGCGCGCGCCCAGTTGCGGGTCGAAGCCGCCGGACTTCAGCAGGTGGCCGACCACGTCGTCGCCCGCCACGTATTCAATGCCGCGTTCGGTGGTCAGGCGCTTGCTGCTCTCCTCCAGCAGCAGCGTGGCGATGCGTGCCACCTCCACCTCCGCCAGGGGACGGAAGGGGAGCCGTTCGTCGATGCGGTTCCACAGCTCCGGCGGCAGCGCCTTGCGCGCCACCGAAGATGCCATGTCCATGGCGTCCCCGGGGCCCGCGGAGTCCGCGCCGAAGCCCACCGGGCGGCCGGTGCGGGAGAAGGCCTCCGCACCCAGGTTCGTCGTCATGACGATGACGGTGTTGGAGAAGTCGATGTGGCGCCCCTTGCCGTCCGTCAGGCGGCCTTCCTCCAGGACCTGGAGGAGGAGCATCTGCACCTCGCGGTGCGCCTTCTCGATTTCGTCCAGCACCACCACCGACGAGGGCCGGCGGCGCACGGGCTCCGTGAGCTGTCCGCCCTCACCGAAGCCCACGTAGCCGGCGGGCGAGCCGATGAGGCGCGAGACGCCGTGCTGTTCGGACATCTCGCTCATGTCCAGGCGCACCAGCGAGTCGCGGCTGCCGAACAGCACGTCCGCCAGCGCGCGGGCCATCTCCGTCTTGCCCACGCCCGTGGGGCCCAGGAAGAGGAAGCTGCCCATGGGGCGGCGCGACGCGAAGCCCGCGTAGTTGCGGCGGATGACCCGGGCGATGCGCGTGACTGCCTCCGAGTGCCCGATGACGCGCTCCGCCAGGTCCTGCTCCAGCCGGAGCAGACGCGACGAGTCGTTCATCAGCAGGCGCTCCTCGGGGACGCCCGCGAGCTTGGCCACCACGCGCGCCACGTCGGCGGGCTCCACCACGTCGCGGCCCTCGCGGTGGCAGCGGCTGCCCGCCAGGTCCACCACGGAGATGGCCTTGTCCGGCATGAAGCGGTCCGTCACGTAGCGGCTGGCCAGGGACGTCGCGGCCTCCAGCGCCTCGGGCGTGTAGCGCAGCCCGTGGTGCTCCTCGTAGCGGCCGATGATGCCGCGGAGGATCTCCACCGTCTCCGGTACGGAGGGCTCGTTGACCACCACGGGGGTGAAGCGGCGCTCCAGGGCCGGGTCGGTGCTGATGAACTTGCGGTACTCGTCGTGCGTGGTGGCGCCGATGCAGGGGAACTCACCGCGCGCCATGGCCGTCTTCAGCTCGTTGGCCGCGTCCTGCGGACCGTCACCCGTGGAGCCCGCGCCCACCAGCGTGTGGATTTCGTCGATGAAGACCACCACGCGGCCCTCGGCGCGGCGGACCTCTTCCTTCAGCGCGTTGAGCTTCTCGGAGAACGAGCCGCGCAGCTGCGTGCCGGCCACCAGCGTGGCCATGTCCAGCTCCACCAGCACCTTCTCCGACAGCGACCCACGCAGCTCGAGCAGGCGCTGCGCCACGCCCTCCACCACCGCCGTCTTGCCCACGCCAGGCTCGCCCAGCAGGCAGGGGTTGTTGGTGCGCCGCTTGCCCAGGATGTCGATGACCTCCTCGACCTCGCGCGCGCGGCCCACCACCGGGTCCAGGCGGCCCTCGTGGGCGGCCTGGCTCAGGTTTCGGCCCAGCGAGGTGAGCAGGGGGTAGGCCTTGGCGTCGAGCACGGGCGACGCGGCGGCGGACTGCGCCTGCCGGCCCGCGGGTGCGGGGGCGGCCTTGGAGGTCGGGGCAGGGGACGGCGCGGCGCGTGCCACGGGCTCGGGCGGCGGCGCCTCCGGCTCCTCGTCCACATCGATGAGATCGCGCGGCGACAGCGCGGGCGTGCTGTAGCGCGGCGGCGGTGGCGGCGCGGTGAAGGGCGGGGGCGACGACGGCGGGGCGCCAGGCCGGGAGCGCGGCAGGCTCAGCGTGATGGCGGAGGCCGGAAGGGGAGACGGCGGCGCGCCCAGGGGGCGGCTCGCGGGCCGGGGCCCCAGGGTCTGTGACCGGCCCAGTTGGAGGCGGCGCGGCATGTGACCACTGGTGAAATAGGACATCGCCATGCGCATGAGGCCGCCCAGGTCCAGCCCGGCCTGCAGCAGCAGCTCCTGGGCCGCGCAGCGCACCCGGGCCACGGCGATGAGCAGGTGGAGGCAGTCCGCCTCCTGGGAGCCCACATTGGAGGCGATCTCCCGGGTCTTCTCGCGCAGCTCCCGGAGCAGGCTGTCCGGCTCCGCGGGAGCGGCCGTCAGCAGCTGGAGGATGGCGTCCTCGTCCACGCCTCGCTCCTTGAGCAGCAGCTGTGCACGGTTCTCCACCGTGAAGAGCGCCAGGAGCACGTGGGCGGAGGTGACCCTCTGAACCACGCTCTGTGCGATGTCATTCGCTTCGTGGAGGACCTGCGCGAGGTCCGTGCTATCGACCATTCGAACTCCGGCAAGCGACCAGACGAGCGCAATACACCCTCTTGGGGCGTCCGGCAAAATTTCCGCTACAGGCCGCTACATGTGCCGTAAAGCCCTGGAGTAGAAAGCGTCCGCCAGCGGAATTTGGCTGGCTGCCTGCCTGTTCGGCGTCTTTCTTCGGCTGGCCAGGCAATTGCCTGAGGACGAGCGACGTACATCGCTCCGAGACCTCCACCACCATATGACTTCTCTTGCTCAACCGGCCCGCGTCTTCGTCGATCCCCTCGATGGGACCCGTGCTGCCGTCGAGGCGCGCCGCTGGGTGTGGCCTCTCCTCATCCTGGCCCTGTGCGTGTCCGCTTCCGGGACGCTCTTTTCCCTCCGTTGGGACGTCGCGCCTGACGTCATCCGCCAGCTCCAGGGTTCTGGTCAGCTGATGGGGCTGTCGGAGGCGGACCTCACGGACAAGATCCAAACGGAGTCGCGAAAGGCGCTGGTCGGTGGCATCGCCAAGGGCGTCATCCTGATGCCGCTGATGGCGCTGCTCCTGGCCTGCATCCTGTGGGTGGTCAGCTGGCTCTTCGACCGGCCCGCGTCCTTCGAGCAGTTGCTGTCCGCGGCCGTGCTGGCGCTACTGCCCATCGCGCTCTACCACCTCATCCTGACCCTCTGCGTCGCGGCGCAGCACTCCATTACCATGGCGCGGGTGATGAACCTCGTACCGTCGAACCTGGGAGCCGTGTTGCAAGGCTTGAGTCCGAAGATGCAGCGCGTGGCGTCCACCGTGGACTTCTTCAACCTCTGGAGCACGGGCCTGCTGGGGCTGGGCTTCTCCGCCGCCACCGGGATGAGTCGTGGGCGTGCGGTGCTGCTGGCGGTGGCGCTGTACGCCATGTACGCGGGCATCTTCCTCATCGGCCTTCCCGCCCAGGCAGGTGCGCAATGAACGCCTTCGTGATCGCGGTCGCCCTGGCCGCCGCTCCCTCGGACTCCGGTACACCCATCACCCTGGACCAGGCCCGCGCGGAGGGCCGGCAGAACGTCGCGGCCATCCAGGCCATGCTGGATGTGGCCATCGCGGACGAGGACGTGAACCTGTCCCGCTCGGTGCTGCTGCCGCAGCTCTCGCTCGATGCGTCGGCCGGAAAGATCTGGTTCGGCCGCAGGCAGGAGTTCACCACGGTTCCGGACCCGGCCAACCCGGGAAGCTTCATCCGCAACGCGGTGGAGACGCCCTCCACCAGCACCCAGAACTACGACCTGGGCTTGTCGCTCACGCAGGTCATCTACGACCGCGCCCGCTGGAAGCAGTTGGAGCAGAGCGGCGTGGTGCGTGACGCGCAGAAGGGACAGGCGCGGGAAGAGGCGGACACCTCCGAGCTGGAGGCCATCCGCCGCTTCTTCACCCTCTACCGCACCCAGGCCACGCTCCAGGTGCTGAAGGCCACCGTCGAGCGGAGCGAGCAGCAGGTGGAGCGAGCCCAGGCGCTCTTCCACGCGGGCCGCACGGGCAAGAATGAAGAGATCACCGCCACGGTGAACCTGGGGACCGACCGCATCAACTACACCGCGATGCTCGGGCAGCTGGTCAACGACCAGTCCCAGCTCGCCGTGTGGTTGGCCCGGCCGGGCACCGAGGTACTGACGGCCCAGGACCCGGGCGTGCTCACGACCGAGCCGCCGCCCGCGCCGTCGGTCAACGAGGCGCTCGCGTCGGCCCGCGCGTACCGGCCGCTGCTCAGGACGCTGGAGCTGCGCATCCGCGCCGCGGAGCTGAAGCAGTCCATTGCCCGCTCGGAGTACCTGCCGCGCCTGATGGCCCAGGGCCTCTACAACCGCGGCGGTCCGGACGCCTCGCTGGTGTTCACCGAGCCGCGCCTGCAGAACCGCTTTACCGCGGCCGTCGGGTTGAGCTGGGACCTGTTCACCGGTCTGTCCACGGGGGCGAGCTCCCGTCGCGCCGAGGCGGACATCCGCAAGGCGCAGCTGACGCTGGAGCAGACGGCGCGGGAAATCGAAGGTGAGGTTCGCGCCGCGCACCGCACGCTGGAGGCCCAGTTGGAGGCCGCTCGCCTGGCTGCGCAGAACGTCGAGGTCGCTACCCAGGGCCTGGAGATGCAGGAGGCGCGCTTCCGCGCTGGCGCGGGCTCCACCCTGGAGGTCCGCGACGCGCAGCTGAGCCTGACGCGCGCTGAGCTCGCCTTGTTGGAAAACAGGATCGATGTCGAAATCGCCCGCTATTCATTGCAGCGGGCCATGGGCGCCCTGAGCCCGGGAGAGTCGAAATGAAGTGGTGGAAGGGTGCCATTGCTGGCGCGTTGTTCCTGGGTGCTGCGGCCATCACCGCGGGCGGGTTGAAGGACCGTCCTCCGCCGTCGCTCGAAGTCCAGCTGTCGAAGGCCCGGAAGGGCTCCATCACCCGCACTATCACCGGCGCGGGCAAGGTGCAGGCGGCCACGACGGTGAAGATCTCGTCCAGCCTCTCCGGTGACCTGGTGGAGCTGGCGGTGAAGGACGGCGAGGCGGTGACGAAGGGCCAGGTGCTGGGCCGCATCGATCCGCGCCTCTACCAGGCCGCGCACAAGCAGGCCTTGGCGTCGCTGAACGCCTCGCGCGCCGACGTGCAGGTGGCGGAGGTGGAGGTGGGCCGCGCGCAGTTGGAGCTCGCGCGTGCGGAGGACCTGGCGAAGAAGGGCCTTTCGTCCGCCGCCGAGGTGGACACGGCGCGGGCCACGAAGAACACGGGGGATGCGCGGCTGGCATCGGCCAAGCAGATGCTGGCCCGCAACATGGCCATCGTGGACCAGGCGCAGACGGACCTCACGCGCACGACGCTGGTGTCGCCCATCGACGGCAACGTCATCGAGCTGTCGCGTGAAGTGGGTGAGCGTGTTCGTGGCTCGGACCTGTCCGAGGACGTGGTGATGACCATCGCCGCGCTCAGCGCCATGGAGGTGAAGTTCGAGGTGGGCGAGCACGAGGTGGTGCACCTCAAGCCGGGCCAGCCCGCGGAGATCACGCTCGACGCACTGGAGGGCCAGACGTACTCGGGCTCCGTGGTGGAGATTGCCCAGAAGGCGCTCATCAAGAACGAGGGCACCGAGGCCGAGGTGACGAGCTTCCCCATCACCGTCGCGCTGGACACCCGTCCGCCCAACGTGCTGCCCGGCATGAGCTCCGAGGTGCGCATCTCCGCGGAGACGCACAATGACGTGGTGCTGGTGCCCATCCAGGCGGTGACGGTGCGCTCGGAGCGCTCGCTGCCGGACTACAAGGCGCCCATCGAAGGGGGCGGGCTGACGGCGAAGCGGACGGAGTCGCTGGCCAAGGTCGTGTTCGTGGTGGACAGCAGCAACAAGGCGCAGGTGCGCCGCGTGCAGACGGGCATCGCCTCTGACACGGAGCTGGAGATCGTCTCCGGACTCAATGATGGCGACCGGGTGATTGAAGGTCCGTACCGGACGCTGTCGAAGGAGCTGAACGACGGCGACATCGTGCGTGAGCCGGAGCAGGGCGCGGGAATGAAGGGCGGTCGGAAGTCGTGAGTCAGGCCAGCGGCGCGGGACCGCTCATCCAGGTGGAGAACATCACCCGCGTCTTCCACGTGGGTGGAGAAGAGGTGCGCGCGCTGCGCGGCGTCTCCTTCGGCATCAACCGGGGCGAATGGGTGGCCATCATTGGCCAGTCCGGCTCTGGCAAGAGCACGATGATGAACGTGCTCGGCTGTCTGGATACGCCCAGCAGCGGCCGGTACATGCTGAACGGCAAGGACGTGTCGCGCATGAGCGACGACGAACTCGCCGTCATCCGCAACGTGGAGATTGGCTTCATCTTCCAGACCTTCCAACTGCTGCCCAAGGAGACGGCCCTGGCCAACGTGGAGCTGCCGCTGGTGTACCGGGGCATTGGCGCGCGGGAGCGGCGCGAGCGGGCCAAGGCGGCGCTGGACAAGGTGCAGCTCACCCACCGCATGCACCACCGGCCCAACGAGCTGTCCGGTGGACAGCGCCAGCGTGTGGCCATTGCCCGCGCGCTGGTGTCCGAGCCCTCCATGCTGCTGGCCGACGAGCCCACGGGCAACCTGGACTCGGCGACGGGTGAGGAGATCGTCCGCCTGTTCGAGCAGCTCCACAAGGGGGGCCACACGCTGGTGCTCGTCACGCACGAGCCCAAGCTGGCGGCGCGCTGCCCCCGGGCCATCCGCCTGAGCGACGGAGAGATTGTCGCGGACGGTGACGGCCGCACGGTGGCCATGGGAACGGCGACGGACGTACTGAACGCGGGGGGCGCATGAGCCAGCGGTCCGCCTTCCGCGTGGATGTGCTGGAGGGCGCACGCATCGCGGTCTTCTCCCTGAAGGCCAACCGCCTGCGCACGGTGCTGACCACCCTGGGCATTGGCATCGGCGTGGCCACGCTGCTGGCCATCGTCGGCATCATCCAGGGGCTCAACACGTCCTTCCACAAGCAGTTGGCCACCTTCGGGGCGAACACGATGTACGTGTCCAAGTGGCCCTGGATGATCAAGGGCGACTGGTGGAAGTACCGCAACCGGAAGAACTTCACCCTGGAGCAGATGCAGCGGCTGCGCACGCTGGCGCCCTTCGTGACGGCCATGTCCCCGGCGGTGTCTCGCCTGTCGGACGTGGCGCATGGCGGCGAGCAGATGTCCACCGTGCGCATCCAGGGCGTGACGCACGAGTACCTCAACATCTCTGGCTACGAAATCACCGGCGGGCGCTTCCTCACCGAGGCGGACGACGCGACGACGCGGCCGGTGGCGGTGGTGGGCGCGGACGTGGTGGACGGGCTCTTCCCGGGCGTCAGTCCGGTGGGGCAGTCGATTCGCATCGACAACCGCACCTTCCAGGTGGTGGGCACGCTCAGCCGCAAGGGGAAGATGGTGGGGGAGAGCATGGACCTGCTCGTCTTCATCCCCTTCAAGACGTTCTATTCGAGCTTCGGCAAGGGCCGCAGTTTCGAGATTGCCATGGCGGTGGAGGATGCCTCGCAGATGCGGTCCGCGGAGGACCAGCTCACCGGCATCATGCGGCGCGTGCGCTCCACGCCTCCGGGGGCGGAGGACGACTTCTCCATCAACCGGCCAGAGGCCATGGCGCAGACATACGAGCAGCTCACGGGCGCGTTGTACGGCGTGGCCGTGGGCGTGGGGCTCATCACGTTGCTGGTGGGCGGTATCGGCATCATGAACATCATGCTGGTGTCGGTGCGCGAGCGGACGCGGGAGATTGGCGTGCGGCGTGCGCTGGGCGCCCGGAAACGGACCATCGTCTTCCAGTTCCTGATGGAAGCCTCGAGCGTGTCCGCGGTGGGAGGCCTGCTGGGGACGACCGTGGGATTGGGCACGGCCAAGGTGGTGTCGCTCATCACGCCGCTCGCGGCGGACGTGCAGCCGATGACCGTGGTGGCGGGGGTGGGCTTCGCCGCGCTGGTGGGCCTGCTGTTCGGCATCTGGCCGGCGGCGCGCGCGGCGAACCTGGACCCCGTGGAAGCCCTTCGTTACGAGTAGCGCGATGCGAGCGTTCCTGGACAATTTGCGGTTGGCGTTGGGCACCTTCCTGGGCAACCCGCTGCGCTCGCTGTTGACGCTGCTGGGCATCGTCATTGGCGTGGCGACGGTCATCACCATGATGGGGCTCATCGAGGGCCTGCGGGTCAAGGTGAACAACGACCTGGGACGGATGGGGGCCCACACCTTCCAGGTGACGAAGTGGCCCGCGGGCGGCTTCGGGCGCATCAACTGGGCCAAGTTCGCCAAGCGCAAGGACTTCGAGATGCCCGACTCGCGGGCCATCGAGGAGTCCTGCCCGTCGGTGGGGACGGTCGTGCCCACCGACGACGAGGGTGGCCAGAAGCTGGCCACGGCGAGCTCGGAGACGCGGCCGTCGGTCCGCGTGTTCGGCACGCCCGCCAACTACCCGCTGGTGAGCGGGGTGTCGGTGCAGGCCGGGCGCTACTTCAACGAAGTGGAGGCGCTGGACGGCCGCTATGTGGCGCTGCTGGGGACGGACGTGTCGGACGCGCTGTTTCCGGGCATGAATCCGGTGGGCCACGAGGTGCGCATCAAGGGCCGGCCCTTCCGCGTCATCGGCCTGCTCCAGAAGCGGGGGAGCATGCTGGGCATGTTCAGCCTGGACAACCAGGTGATGATTCCGCTGAGCGTCTTCCACCAGCTCTACGGGAAGAAGCGCTCGCTGGACATCAGCGTGCAGGCGAAGTCCCCGGAGCTGTTCAGCAAGGCGCAGGACGAGGTGGCCTCGCTGATGCGCCGGCGCCGCGACGTTCCGGCGAACATGCCCAACGACTTTGAATTACACACGAACGAGTCGGTGACGGCGTCGTTCAATCAGCTCTCCCAGGTCATCACCATCGCGGGCGTGGGCGTGTGCCTGCTGTCCCTGGTGGTGGGCGGCATCGGCATCCTCAACATCATGCTGGTGTCGGTGATGGAGCGGACGCGGGAGATTGGCGTGCGCAAGGCGCTGGGCGCGCGCAAGCGCCGCATCCTGGGACAGTTCGCCACGGAGGCGGTGCTGCTGTCGCTGATGGGCGGCGCCCTGGGCCTGGGCCTGGGCTTCGGGCTGGTGTTCCTGGGCAACTGGATGATGGGCTTTCCCATGCAGGTGCCCCCGTGGGCGGTGGGCCTGGCCCTGTTCATGAGCTGCGGCGTGGGGCTCCTGTTCGGCATCTACCCGGCGGCCCGCGCGGCGAAGTTGGATCCGGTGGAGGCCATGCGGGCGGATTGAGGGCGGTGGTTCCCGGTGACGGGCGCCACCCTTCGCGTTAAGCACAGCCCATGGCGCCTCGCATTGGAACGCTCTGGGACTCCGTCGGAAACACCCCGCTGCTGCGCATCGGCTCGCTGAGCCGGCAGACGGGGTGTGAAATCCTCGCGAAGGCCGAGTTCATGAACCCCGGCGGCAGCATCAAGGACCGCGCCGCGAAGGGGATGATTCAGTGCGCCGAGGCGCAGGGCCTGCTGAAGCCGGGCGGCGCCATCTTCGAGGGCACCGCGGGCAACACCGGCATCGGCCTGGGGCTCTTGGGCCGCGAGCGCGGGTACCGCGTGGTCGTCACCATGCCGGACAACCAGGCCCGCGAGAAGTACGAGCTACTGGAGGCCATGGGCGTGGAGGTCCGAAAGGTCCCCGCGGTGCCCTTCGCCAATCCGAACCACTTCTTCCACCAGGCCCGCGTGCTGGCGGAAGCGCAGGGCGGCTTCTGGGCGAACCAGTTCGAGAACCCGGCCAACGGCGACTACCACTACGAGACGACGGGCCCTGAAATCTGGGAGCAGTGCGAGGGCCGCGTGGACGTGCTGGTGGCGTCCGTGGGCAGCGGTGGGACGATGGGCGGCGTCAGCCGTTACCTGAAGGAGAAGAACCCCGCCGTGCGCGTGGTGTTGGTGGACCCGCCGGGCTCGGGCCTCTTCACCTACGTGCGCGAAGGGCGCATGGAAGGGCCCGGTTCTTCCATCACCGAGGGCATTGGCATCATGCGCCTCACGGAGAACTTCCGCCGGGCCCAGGTGGACGAGGCCATGCGCCTGGGGGACCAGGACATGGTGGAGATGCTCTACCACCTGGCGCGCGAGGACGCGCTGGTGGTGGGCACATCGGCGGCCCTCAACGTGCGCGCCGCGTGGGAGCTGGCGCGGCGTCATCGGGGCGAGGGGCTGCGCATCGTCACCTTCCTGTGCGACCACGGCAGCCGCTACGCGTCGAAGGTGTTCAACCCGGAGTTCCTCGCGTCCAAGCAGTTGGAGGTGAGGCCGCTTCCCGTGGATTGACAGTGCGGGGTACTCGGGTGGTCGTGCTGCAATTCAACACCCTGGGACTGCAATGACTCTCCCTTGAGTCTGTGACGTCTGCTGTTACAGAGCGAGTCACGCTGTGGCGTGATTTGTCATTGCCACCAGCGGCGGCGCACGCGCCGCGCTTGAAGGCGTTGAAAGGGGACTCTGGCCTGCGGGGTGCACAAGGCCGCGTTTGCAGTCTACCCGCGAGGAGTCCCCCATGAAGCAGTCCTCCAAGAAGTTTCCAGGCGTGTTGCGCACCTGGTCTGGCGTCGTCGCCGCATCCCTGCTCGCAGGGTGTGGTGGCTCCGAATCCCTCTCATCGGAGGAGCCGGCGGCCGCGGCGCAGGAGCAGGCGCAGACGGGCGCCGCGCCCATCCTCGATTCGATGGATGCCATCGCGCTCGACGGCGAGCTGACGTCGAAGACGCGCAGCCTCATCCGCGCGAAGCTCGCGCAGGGGCAGGTGCATCAGCAGGTTCCGGTGGTGTCGGACTCGGGGCAGGCGCTCGTGCTGAACGACCAGGGCCTCGATGGTGACGAGCAGGCCGGTGACGGCGTGTTCTCCGCCATTGGCGACGTGGACTTCGTCACCCACCGCGCCACGCAGGACCGCATTCGCGAGTTCCAGGAACGCAATCCCCAGACGCCGCTGACGGTCGCGACCTTCGACAACCGCGTCCGTGTCTCCGAGCGCGTCCTCACGCCGCTGTCGCCCGACGTCTTCCGGCCGGGTGTCCCCATCCCCATCTTCCCCGCGGGCATCTCCCACGCGGTGAAGCCGGAGAACTCGCTCATCATCACCCACCCCAACGTGGTCAATGACCCGACGCGCACGTATGACCCGTGCACGAACGCCGGCAACCCGAATGGTGTGTGGACGTTCAACCACCTGATGCGGGAGATGGCGAGCTCGTACGTGTCGCCAGCAAACCTGACGGAGCACTGGCTGCGTCAGTGGACCGTGAACCAGAACATCAACGGCTGGACGGTGCCGGCGCGCCCGGCGATGACCGCGCGAATCCTCACGCCGTGGCCGCGCTCGAGCGGCGCGCTGGAGCTGGCGCGGTCGCCGTTCAAGCTGGTGGCCATCGTCAACCGCCTGGACCTGGGCGCCAGCGCGGGGCCGTCCGCCTACGCTTCTGGTAACGCGGGCGAGCTGCGCTTCGTCTTCGCCGCGGTGGATCGTTCGAGCGGGACCTGTGGCGTGCGGCCCTTCCTGGTCATCTTCGAGTACGGTGTCCCGCACGCCAGCTGTGACGCGGTCCGCACCTGGGCGCAGGGGTGGCTGAACCTGTCGGCGCCGTCCATGATTCTGGGCAGCTCCGCGTACAATGCGGCGCTGACGAGCCTCACGCAGCAGGTGGTGGTGCGCAACGCCGCGCCCCGCAAGCCGAACGGCAGCGCCATCAACCAGATCCGCACCAACGAGGAGTGGCTGCGCTACCCGTGGGAGCTGCGTGAGTTTCACCTGATGGGCTCGGGTCCCTCGGTGAACCGCCTGCAGGGCCAGCCGACGGTGCTGACGCCGGGTGATTCGCACAACAACACGACGGTGCTGCGTGACTTCATCAACGCGAACACGCCCGCCATCCTGGCCAACAGCTACACCGTGCCGCCGACGTACCCCACGTCGAGCACGCCGTTCCTCGGCGCGTTCCCGTGGATTTCGTCGCCGACGGACTCGTACTGGCGTGCGTCGGGCATCTCCGTCAACGACGCCCGTCACGTCTTCTCGCGCAACACCTGCAACGGCTGCCACGGCCGCGAAACGCGCACCGAGTTCACGCACATCGACGAGTACGGCGCGCTTTCGCCGTTCCTCGCCACGGGCATGGCCAGTCCTTCCACGGCCTTCTGGGTGCAGGACCCCGTCGTGACGTCGCTGAGCCGTCCGTTCTACGAAATCCAGATGCGCAACACGAACCTGGACAGCGTGGCGAACCAGGCCTGCCTGGCGCGCGCGTTCGACCGGCCTCTGCTCTCCGCGCACTGACGCGGGGAAGCCCGACCGGGGCGCATCGATTCAACGGTGCGCCCCAGGGGGGGGGCCGAGGCCACTACATGAGCGGCGTCGGGAGGACGGTCAGCGGCGGCGCGTCCAGGGGCGCCTCCTCGGGACGGCGCGCGTAGGCGAGCATGCTGCCGCCGTCCTCGGACTCGGCGAAGAACTGCTCGATGGGGCCGAAGAGGAAGTCCAACTCATCGTCCGTGCATGTGGGCAGGTAGACGCGCAGCACGCGCGGGTCGTAGTAGCGGAACACCAGCGGCTTGCCGTTGGCGTCCTTGACCTTGAGGAAGCGCCGCAGGTGCCGCCGCAGCGCGTCCGGGTGGGCCGGGCTCTGCACGAAGATGCCCCAGCTCTTGCCCCAGCCCGCGGCGAGCAGTTGCTCCGTGGCGGGCGCTCCGGGCCGCAGTTGCACCAGGTAGGGCGCCACCTCCACCAGCTCCGGTGGCAGCTTCCCCGCATAGAGGCAGCTCTGCGTCAGGCCGCAGGTGAGCACCAGCCGGTGGATGTTGGGGGCCCGCGCCCCGTCCAGGATGGCGTAGAGCGCCGAGGTGGGCGCTTCCTCCGTGGCCTGACGCATCCACTGCAGCAGGCCCGGAAGCTGGGGGACCGGTGCGCTCACGCCGCGGCCCGTTGCTTCTGCTTTTCACACTCCTCGCAGAACGGCACACCCGCCGCCGCGGCCTGGCGCAGGGCTTCGGCCTGCCGTGCCGGGTCGGGGAAGAGGGTGAAGACCTCCACGGGGGGGCGCGCCAGGGGGATGAC